>USJT01000249.1 GCA_900555175.1 uncultured bacterium | reverse complement strand
AATAATTTATAGCAACTAAATTAGAAGAAACATTAGGACTTTCAGCCTTTTCTATATAGCATTTATTTGGATTAAAATCACTCATAAAAAATAATATAATAAAAAATAAATTAAATAGCAAAAAATTTTTTTCAGTGCTATTAATAAAAACATAAAATAATAAAGGAGAAACTATGCAAGTAAATCTAAATTGCCAAACACCTAACAAACCTAATTTTGGTATGGCTATTCACTCAAATGAAAATGTAAACAAAGTACTAAAATCAAGAATTAAAACAACAGAGCATTTAGAAAAGTTAAATCAATTAATTGACCAAGCTAATAAAAATGATAAAGTAGATATAAGACTATTTGTTATGCCTGATAGACAATCTCTTTCAGGAAATGTTTATACTGTAAATAACGATAATAACAATTATTTTCTAAAAAGTTATAGAGAAAATTGGTTAGACAAATTATCTAAAAACCCTGTAAAATTCATACAAAGACTTGTTAATATTGCTGATAAAAAAGCTAGCAAACTTGAAAATGTCGATAAAAAAACTGCTGATGAAATTTTTAGCAAAATGGAATAAATTTTAAATTAATTAAATAATTACAAATAAAAGCGCCCTTATTAATATTAAGAGCGCTTTTTATAAGAGCGCTTTTTATATTTTAAATTTTAAATTCAAAATCTTAAATTTTATCAAATCCTGTGTATTTTCTCAAAACTTCAGGAATAATAATTGTACCGTCTTCTTGCTGATAATTTTCAACAATAGCAGCAAATGTTCTACCAACTGCAAGGCCTGATCCGTTAATTGTATGAACAAATTGAGTTTTTCCAGTAGCTTTTTCACGATATCTAATATTTGCACGTCTTGCCTGATAATCACCATAATTTGAACAGCTTGAAATTTCTTTATATGAATTGTAAGAAGGCATCCAAACTTCCAAATCCCAACATTTGTTGGCAGAAAATCCGATATCACCTGTTGATAAAGCTTCACGTCTGTATGGAAGTTCCAATAATTGAAGCATTTTTTCAGCATCTTCAGTTAATTTTTCATGTTCTTCCTTACTTGTTTGTGGAGTACAAAGTTTTACAAGTTCAACTTTATTAAATTGGTGAACTCTTATAAGACCTCTTGTATCTTTACCTGCAGAGCCTGATTCTCTTCTGAAACACGGAGTGTATGCAGTCATATATTTAGGAAGATCATCTTCTGATAAAATTTCCCCTGAATAAATATTTGTTACAGGAACTTCTGCTGTCGGAATTAAGTATAAATCTTCATCTACGCATTTATACATATCCTCTTTGAATTTAGGCAATTGACCTGTACCTGTCATTGTAGCGGCATTTGCCATAAACGGAGGTAAAACTTCTTCATATCCTTGAACATTACAATGATAATCCAAGAAAAAGTTAATAATTGCACGTTCTAATTTTGCACCTTTATTTCTGTACAAAATAAATCTGCTTTGAGAAAGTTTTACACCACGTTCAAAGTCTACAAGACCTTTTTCTTCACACAAATCCCAGTGAGCTTTAAATTCAAAATCAAATTTTCTTGGCTCACCCCATTTGTAAACTTCAACATTATCATCTTCTGACAAGCCTATCGGAGTTGTTTCATCATATTTGGAATATGAAGTAAAATATCACGTTGCTTGTTATCAAGTTCTGTTTGCTTTTCTTCTAATTTTTTAATTTCATCTCCGAGTTTTCTTACATCTTCTTGAACAGCGTCAGTATTTTCACCATTCTTTTTCATCAAACCTATTTTTTGAGATTCATTTTTTCTTTTTGAACGAAGTTCATCAACTTGAGTTTGAATTTTTCTTCTTTCAGCATCAATTTCTAAAACTTCATCAATTGAAAGCTCAGGATTTCTTCTTTTCAAAAGTTCGTTAACTTTCTCCGGACATTCTCTGATTAATTTGATATCAAGCATTTTTTACCACCTTTATAGTTTATATTTATAAATTAATTAACGTTTTATAAAACTCTTGAGGCTAAACCTCTTTTTATACTCTGTTTAACAAGAAATATTTTAATTTAAATATAAGTTATAATCAAGAAAAAAATATACATACATAAATTGTTAAGAATTGTAGATTTTCTTGACACATAGTGTATAATTAGAATTAAGGGGATTTTGTGTAAATATGATGTTTAAAAAATTAGCTCAAAAACTTAATTTAGAAAAAACAAAAAAGCAGTGTGCTGCGATAAATCCGTTAGATGTTGATTTTGAAGGGAGAAAAAGTGTTTTCTTAGACAAATTAACTCGTACAGCAGTCAATATGTATGAAAGAAAATGCGATATAAATAATTTTACAAAACTTGCTCTTTCTGATCCTGAAAATGATTCTCATAACAAAATTATGAACGAACTTTTTTCTAAAGGAGTTGTTGATCCGTCAGACGATGATAAATTACTTGAATTGTCTGATAACACAAGATTTTTAAGAGATTTAGGGCTTATTGACTAACTTTATTTTAGCTTACAGATTTTGAATTATTGCATCCGTAAATTCTGAAGTTGTTAAACTCCCGCCTAAATCACATGTAAATTTTCCTTGTGCCAATGTTGCAAATAATGCTTTTTCAATTTTTTGAGCGTAAGATGTTTCTCCGATGTATTTAAGCATTTC
>USJT01000248.1 GCA_900555175.1 uncultured bacterium | reverse complement strand
CAATTAGCTGTTGTTGTGCCGACAACTATTTTGGCATTCCAGCATTACCAGACGATAAGCGAAAGGTTTAAGCCTTTTGGAGTTAATGTCGAACTTTTATCACGTTTTCGTTCTAAAAAAGAGCAGAAAGAAACGGTTAAGCATCTTGCAACCGGTGAATGCGATGTCGTTATAGGTACTCACAGACTTTTGCAAGAGGGTATTGTATTTAAAGATTTAGGGCTTTTGGTAATTGATGAGGAACATCGTTTTGGGGTAAGACATAAGGAAAAACTGAAACAACTTCGTGAAAATATTGATATTATTACAATGTCAGCAACCCCAATTCCAAGAACTCTTTATATGTCTTTGTCAGGCATAAAAGATATGTCTATAATTAATACTCCGCCTAAAAACAGGCTTCCGATAAAAACTTATGTCGGTGAATGGAGTGAAAATATTGTGAAAAATGCAATAATCCATGAATTAGACCGCGAAGGTCAGGTATTTTATCTTTACAACCGTGTGGAAACTATTGATGAATTTAAAATGCAATTGCAAAAACTTGTTCCTAATGCGCGTATTGCAATAGGTCACGGTCAGATGGATGAAAAAACTTTGGAAAAAGTTATCATAGATTTTGCAAACCATGAATATGATATTCTTTTGGCAACTACGATTATTGAAAACGGAATTGATATTCCAAATGCAAATACTATGATTATTCATAATGCTGACAAGTTTGGCTTGGCACAGCTTTATCAATTGAGAGGTCGTGTAGGCCGTTCACAAAGACAGGCTTATTGCTATTGTTTATATACAAAATCAAAGGAAATTACGCCTGATGCAGTTCAAAGATTGAAAGCCATAAAAGAGTTTACAAATCTTGGCAGCGGTTATCAAATTGCGATGCGTGATGTTGAAATTCGTGGAGTCGGCAATATTTTAGGTACAAAACAACACGGTCACATGGTAAATGTCGGGTTTGATACATATTGTCAATTGTTGGAAGAAACAGTTCAAGAGCTTCAAGGACAAGCAGTTGATAAGACCGAACCGACTATTGTTGATATTAATGTAACTGCCTTTATCCCTGATGAATGGGTAGGTTCTGCCGAACAAAAAATGATTGAATATAAACGTTTGGCGGATGTTAAATCTGATGTTGAATTGGATTATATAACCGAGGAATGGAAGGATAGATTTGCCAAACCTCCGGAAAGCGTTGAAAATTTAATAAAATTGATAAGAATAAGGCTTGCCGCAACAGATGTAAAAATTTCTCTAATACGTGAAACTGAAGATAATATAAGAATTTACACTCCGTTCTCTCAACCTGAATGGAAAATAATTCAACACGCACTTCCTTCTGAAATTCTAAAACGTATAAAATTTACAATTGCTCCAAAGTCTTGCACAGAAGGAAAATCGATTTTGTTACTAAACAATTCTTATATGAATTTTAATGAAATATTTAACATTTTGATAGATTTGTTTTATTATATACGTAAAGTAAGTAATGAATTTGCTTATAAATAGATAGTAAAAAAGGAGACATTATGAGAGGGAAAAAATTACTGGCAACGCTTGCGCTTTCAGCAGTATTGTTTACCGGATGCGGCTTGAAATCAGGTGAGGCTATTATTAAAGTTAATGACCAAACCATTACACAAGGTCAGTTTGATCAGGAATTTGATAAACAAGCAAATACCGGATTTGTAAAAGCTTTCGGTATAAATGTAAAAGATGGTAAAAATGACTTTTTATACCTTCTAATCAAAGAAAGAGTAATCAATGAATTGGTTGTAAAAGCTCTACTTGATCAAGAAATGCAAAAACGCGGTATAAAAGTTACAAACAAAGATGTTGACGATGCCGTAAAAGAAATTATTGACAAATTAGGTTCAAAAGAACAACTTAATGCGCTTTTGAAACAATACGATATGACAAATGCTGATTTCAAAAGAGATTTGAAAGAAGAAGTTAAGATGAAAAAACTTGCAAAATCTTTAGGTTCAGCAACAGTTTCAGATGCGGAAGCAAAAAAATTCTATGATAATAACTTAAGTAAATTTAAACATCCGGATAGAGTAAGAGCTTCTCACATTTTAATTTCAGTAAATCCTGAAGAAATTAAAGAAGTAATTAAATCTGATCCTAAAAATAAAGATTTAGATGATGCAGCAATTCAAGCAAAAGTAGCTGAAGAAATTCAGGCAAAAGAAGCTAAAGCAAATCAAATTTTAGCAGAAGCTAAAAAAGATATGACTCAGTTTGCAAAACTTGCAAAAGAAAATTCTGAAGATACAACAACAGCTTCAAAAGGCGGAGATTTAGGTTTCTTCGCTGCAAAAGATATGGTTCCTGAATTTTCAAAAGCAGCATTTTCAATGAAACCAAACACTGTTTCTGACAAGGTTGTAAGATCTCAATACGGTTATCATATTATTATGGTTACGGACAGAGCTGCTGCAAGCACTGAACCTTTTGCAAAAGTAAAAGATAATATTAAAGCTTATCTTGAAAACCAAAAACAAATCAAGCTTATTGATAATCTTACAGAATCATTGAAGAAAACAGCTAAAATTGAATATGTAAATCCGGATTACGATCCTGCAAATGTTCAAAAAGGTGTTCAACAATCTATTAAAAATAGTGGTGAAC
>USJT01000247.1 GCA_900555175.1 uncultured bacterium | reverse complement strand
TTAATTTTAAACATAATATATTTTATTATAATTTAAAAAAGCTCTTTTAAAAGAGCTTTTTTACTATTTTACATCTGTTTGATTAGGGCTTTTATATTCAATTCCCATTTCTTTAAGAGTTCTTATAAAGTTCTGGGCACATATTTTCTGGGCTTCCGGAGGCACAAACCTCAAAATTTCAACGGTTTTAGAAATAACAGGATCTTTATCGTACCAACGGTTGTTTGCATTAACGGGTTTGACCATCGCATAGAATTTATCAATTGTTTCTTTTGAAACTTTTTCTTCAATTTTTTTTAGGAAAATTTCAGCTTGAGCTCTCAATTCTGTTTGATAATTTCTCAAAAGCTCAATAACTTCAAGTAACAATGGATCATGATCATACCAGCGTTTGTATGCAGGTGCCATTATATTAAGCCCTCCGTTATATTGACTTTCGGATCAACAGGAGAAGAAACAACTTCATCATCTCTTCTTTCTATTTTTCCTCCTAATAATCTTAGCTTACATTCGAAATTTTCGTATCCTCTATCTATATGATGTAAGTTTTCGATAGTGGAATTACCTTCAGCCATCAAAGCGGCAACTACAAGAGAAGCACCGGCACGCAAGTCACTTGCTGCAAGTGTTGCACCTGTCAATTTTTTAACGCCTTTTATAATTGCATGGTTTCTGTCCTGATGAATATCAGCACCCATTCTTCTCAATTCAGGAACTTGCATAAATCTGTTTTCATATAAGCTTTCCGTAATAATTCCAACTCCGTTTGCAGTAGTCAAAAGAGCCATAGCCATTGACTGCAAGTCTGTCGGGAATCCGGGATAAGGTTGAGTTACAAAATTGATTGAATTCAATCTGTTTTTGCAAGATACCTCAAGGGAATTAGGTTCAATAAGTTTAATATTTGCACCCATTTTAAGCAATTTGTCAGTGAAGAATGTCAAATGAGCAGGGAATACATTTTTGATAATAGCCTTACCTTTTGTTGCAATAATTGCAGACATAAATGTACCGGCTTCAATTCTGTCAGGGATTGTTGTATATTCAATCGGATGTAAATTATCTTGTTTTACACCGTTAATAATAATTTCTGATGTACCTGCACCGTTAACATCTGCGCCCATAGAATTTAAGAAATTTGCCAAATCAACAATTTCAGGTTCTTGAGCAGCGTTTTGAATTCTTGTAGAACCGTCTGCTAAAATTGATGCTAACATAATATTTTCAGTTGCACCAACAGATGGAATATCAAGATAAATATCAGTACCTACAAGTTTTGGAGCTTTTGCATGAACGTATCCGTTTTCAATTTTGATTTTTGCACCAAGAGCTTCCAAACCTCTGATGTGGAAATCAACTCTTCTTTCGCCGATTGCACATCCGCCAGGTAATGCAACAATAGCTTCACGACAACGTGATACCAAAGCACCTAAAACAATAAAAGATGCTCTCATTTTGCTAACAAGTTCATATTTTGCTGTAATACTTGTCAAATCTGTTGCATCGATTGTAACTGATTTTTCTTTTTTATCATAAGTTGTTTTTGCACCGAGTTCTCTGATAACATTAAGCATAATCTCAACGTCAGTCAAATCCGGAACATTATAAATCTTAGTTTCACCTTTGGTTAATAATGCGGCAGCCATAAGTTTTAATACAGAATTCTTAGCGCCACCAATAGAAACCTCACCTCGTAACGGGGTACCACCCTTTATATAATATTTTTGCGTCAATTTTCTTACCTTTTAATAAAAATATAATTACTACACTTATTTATAATAATACAATCAGATTTGAATGATGTAAATAAGTTAAATAATGTAAAGAAAAACATAAAATTTTTTAAGCAAATGTTCAAAAAAATCCTTTTCAAATTTTATAAAAGCCAAAAGGAGATTTTTTATGAACATAAACCCCGTAAGCTTTACAGGTATTAAAAATATAGGCTTTGCAAAAATTAAATTAAACACCCCAAATGACACGTATGTTTCACGCAACATTATAAATATGGAACTCACCAATGACAAAAGTCATCAGGATTTAACAGAATACAAAAATATTATAAAACATTTTCCAAATCTAAAAAATATAATTAATAATAAATTTGTAAATATCGAATTAACATCAGTTAACTATGATAATAATAATTGCACATTTGTTCCTTTTATGAACGGTACTGCAATTCCTAATTCCAAAGCAGCAAAACCTGTCTTTGATTTTATGCAAAAACTTGTTGACAGAGTAACAAAATTAAAACTCAGTGAAATAAAAACTGATCCTGAACATATAAATTCAAATACTGCATATAAAGGATTAGTATATAACGAAGAATTAGATAATTATATTATTGGACTTTTTGGGAAACTTGATATTTTAAAAGGAACAGGCGTAACTGAAAATTTAGCAAATTGTTTTTTGAAAAAGGGTGATACAGTTACAAAAGCGGAAGCAAAATATTATGCCGACACATTATACGGTGTAACAGAAGTTTTGCACAATCCTCAATATGTTCACAACGGTTCTGTATATCTTGATGCCTTGCTAAATGCATACAAACACATAAATACAAATAAATCAGTTTCATAATTTCTCTTAATTATTAAAAAATAATAAATTTTTATTGTTTATTAATATTGATAAACTAT
>USJT01000246.1 GCA_900555175.1 uncultured bacterium | reverse complement strand
AAATAGCAATTAAAGGAGAATTCTCATGTCAATAGGAATAAACACAGCTGAAAGATTAATAAAACAAACTTCAAAATTTGACTCTACACGTACAAAAGGGTTACAAATGATAAATGAAAGATACTTTACAAAAAGCAAAGGTGTATCATTAACCCCAACTATTGAAACTCAAAAAATTGAATTAGGTCACAAAACCATTTCTGAATTTTCTACAAAAACATTCAAAAATGGAGATAAATTTGAAGTTTACAGACTACCTGAATGCATTGTAAAGGTTTTGAAAAACCGCTTTGGAGAAATTAAAAAATTCTCAAACAGCAATAAAAACTACACAGGAAAATCTGAAACTATTTTAGAACACGTTAAATCTTTATTTTCAAGAAAAATACGAGAATTTTTAGGTTAAAACTCAATTTAACCTAAAAATTCTTTTTTAAACCTTTATTTTTCTTTTTTTACATTCTTTCAGGAGCAGTTACTGCCAATATGTCTTCTAATGCATTATGAAGAACTGTTTTTACGCTCCAAACAAGTGCAATTCTAGCTTTCATCATTTCTTTATCATCAGATATAACGCGGTTTGCATTATAGAATGAGTGGAATTCACTTGCCAATTCTTGAACATATCTGCAAATTGTATAAACCTGACGAGTTTCGGCAGAATTTTTAATAACAGATTTATATTCTTCCAATTTCAATATTAACTGTCTTGCTGTATCAATTGTCGGAAGAACTGTTTTGGCACTAAATTCTTTTATCAAAGCTTCAAATTCAGCTTCGCTCATCGGAGCAGGAGTTTTTTCTCCGGTTTCTGTATTAACTTTTTCTGATACGACATTTCTCAAAATAGAGCAAGCTCTTGCATGAGCATATTGAACATAAAATACAGGGTTGTCATCAGAATTTTTCTTAGCAAGTTCAATATCAAAATCAAGAGTTGTATCAATATTTCTCATAGACATCCAAAAACGAGTAGCATCAACCCCAACTTCATCAATCAAATCTTCCAGAGTAACCATATTTTTACGCTTACCCATTCTAACTTCATTGCCGTTGATTACAAGGTTGACTAACTGTCCTAAAAGCACTTCCAATTTGTTAGGATCGTATCCTAAAGCCTCAATTGATGCTTTTACACGGGCAACATAACCATGGTGATCTGCTCCCCAAATATTAATCATTCTGTCAAAACCACGATTCAATTTATCAATATGATAAGCAATATCTGCTGTAAGATAAGTATTTGAACCATCAGCTTTTTTAATAACTCTATCTTCGCCGTAATCAGATGATTTAAACCAGTCAGCACCGTCTTTTTTGTAAATTTTGCCGCTTTCTTTTAATTTATTAACACACTCTTCAACTTTTCCGGACTTATGCAAAGACAGTTCCGAATAAAAGTTATCAAAATGAACTTTAAATTTATCTAACAAGTCTCGCTGAACTTTTTCTTCATAATCTTTTGCAAAATCACAAAGTTCTTGAATATCATCAGGTAAACCATTATGAGTTTCCAAATATTTTTTAGCAACCGGGATTAAATAATCTCCGGGATAATAATTTTTTCTTTCAACTTCATCTGTCGGAAAATCAACATCTTCACCAAGTTCTTGACGAATTCTTATTGCAAGAGATTTTCCTAATTTTTGAATTTGAGATCCAGCATCATTTATATAAAATTCCTGATAAACATCATGTCCATAGAATTTTAAAAGATTTGCGAGAACAGAACCCATTGCTGCCCAACGACCGTGACCGATGTGGAAAGGACCTGTCGGGTTTGCAGATACATATTCTAATATAATCTTTTCTGTTTTAACATTTTTTGGTTTACCAAAATCTTTTTTATCAACAAAAATTTCTTCAACGAGATTTGAAAGGATTTTCTTACCTGCTTTAAAATTTATAAATCCGCCAATAACAGAATATTCATTATCATCTTTATCAATATATTCCAAAATATTGTTTGCAATAAGCGGAGGGGCAATTTTAGCAAACCTTGCAAGAGATGAAACATTAACTGCATAATCTCCAAATTCTGTATTTTTTGGACGTTCAGGTGACAATGTACCTTTTTTATATTCAGTCATTACACCAAGTTTTTCATCTTTTATAGCTTTTTCAATAGCGTTTTCAATTTCGGTTATAAAATAATCTTTTATCATAGTTACTCTCCTGCGGACTCTATAATACCACAAACAATTTTTTATTCAAAGGTATTGTAAAGTCCGCAAAAAAGCCTAAAAGTTATAATCTCTTCCGCCATTTTCTATTTTTGTCAAATCTTCAGCTACTTTTGATTTTACACACTGAGGGCATTCAAGAATTTTAACTTCTTTTTCAATCAAAGCTTCACCAACTTTTTTGGTTTCTTCAGATGCGTAATCTTCCAAATATTCTTTCAAAGTCAAAATAGCATTCGGGTGACAGAAGTTGTGAATTTGTTTTTCCTTACAAATTTCCATAAATCTGTCGCCTGTCCTGCCGTTACGATAACAAGCAGTACAGAAGCTTGGCAAATAACCAAGTTCCATAAGCCATCTTATAACTTCATCTAAAGGACGTCTATCTGATACATCAAATTGAGCGGAATCATCTTTTTCAGGCATTGGGTTAAAATAACCGCCAACACTTGTTTTAGAACCGCCTGAAATTTGTGAAATACCGAGTTCC
>USJT01000245.1 GCA_900555175.1 uncultured bacterium | reverse complement strand
GTATCGGCAGATGCAAACGAAATTCTCTCAATACGCATGTTTAACCCCTCTATTTATTATTTTAACCATTTACAAAAAACATGAACAAAAATTTTTTTGCTAAGAAATTTGTCTAATCATTTCTTGAGCTTCTTCACATTCCGGGAATGTGTCTACGATTTTGTCAAGAACTGCAAGAGCTTCGTCTTTTTTACCCAGTTTTTCATAGCAATGAGCACTATTTAAAAGCAGGTTAATATTTAACGGATTTTTTTCAAGCATGTGTTTAAATATTCCGTTAGCCTGTTCGTAATCTCCGAGTTCATAGTAGCACAAGCCTAGCATGTGTTCGCAATCGTAAGTTTTTTCAAGTTCGTATGATTTTACAAAATACATTTTTGCATCTTCATACATTTTTTGAATAAATTTTATTTTACCTGCAATAAAGTACATAAATGAATTATTCGGATTATGTTCGATTGCATGTGTAATTTGTTCGTATGCTTCATCAAGCTCATTCAATTGAATTTTATTTAGAGCAGAAAATCCAAGTGCATCAGGATCATCAGGATTAATTTTCAGAGCTTTTTGATAATATTCATCAGCTTTTGCAAAATCAGTTGTTGCATGAAGGTAGTTTGCATATTCAAAAAGAATATCAAAATTATCAGGTGCAATTTTTAGAGCTTGATTAAATTCATCTTCTGCATAATCAAACAATCTTTTGCTCAAATACAAGACACCCAAATCCTTATGAGCCATTGCAAAATCAGGATTTAGATCTACAACTTTTTTCAAAATCTTTTCAGCTTTGTCCATATCATTTGTTTTTACGCACAAATGAGCAAATTCGTAATATATTTCAGGGGTTACGTTGCCTTGTATAAGGATTTTTTCGTACAAAACTTTTGCGTTAGCAAATTGATTAATTTTAACATATATGCTTGCAAGTTTTCTTAGCATAGAAACTGATTTCGGATTAACAAGAACCAGCTGTGCAAGAATTGTAATTGCGCTTGTATAATCTCCGACAGCATCGTAACAGCATGCCAAGTTGTATTGAAAATTCGGTTTGGAAGGGTAGCGTGATGCAAGTGTTTTATAATGTTTGATAGCTTCTTCCATTTGATTTGATTTAACTTCAGAAAGCGCAAGTGCTACAAGGTAGTTATCTTGAGCTTCGATAGCATAAGCTTTTTTGAAGAATTCGCAAGCTTCTTTGTGCTTGTTTTGTAATTGCAAGATAGAACCGATATTAAAATAGGTAATTGAATTTTCAGGGTCAAGTTCACTTGCTTTTACAAAATTATGATAAGCTTTATCTAAATCTCCCAAAGTTACATAACATGTTCCGAGATTGTTATAAAGTTGGGAATGGTTTGGATTTAAGTTTAATGCTTTTTCAAGATATTCAACTGCCATTTCAAACTTTTTCAAAGCCATGCAGGCAGTTCCTATAATATAATAAATTGTATAGTCATCTTGAACATAGTCTAAAGCTTTCATTGCTGTATCGACAGCTTTTTGAGGTTCTTTGTTTTTTACATAAACGATTGCGAGATTTTTGTAGGCATCAATATAGCTGCTTCTCAATCTCAAAACTTCTTCATAAGCTGAGATAGCATGTAAATAATCGTCAAGATTGTCATAACAACTTGCAAGATAAAACCAGCTTGTTGCATCATCTTTATATTTTACAACTGTTTCAAAAACAGCTTGTCCTTCTTTAAATTCGTTCAAATTTATATGGCACAAGCCAAGGAGTTTTAAAGCTTCTATATCTTTTTCATCATTATCATTAGTCAACGATTCAAGAGCTTTTTTAGCTTCTTCGTATTTTTTCGCATTTATAAGTTCGTTTATTTTATCCAAATTTTCCATACACTTATTATAGCTCAAACAAAAATTACTTTACAGATTTTAAAGACACATGGTATAATATTATATCAACGCCTTTAAAATTCATTAATTTTTGTTCGGAAAGGAACAAAAATGGGAAAATCTTCTAAATACCCTTCGTATTCATCCGGAACAATTAATGTAAACGGTTCTACAAAATCCACGACTTATAAAAATAAGAATAATGTAATTACCGATTACAATATGTCTGATGATGAAAAAAGAGCTTATGAATACGCTCAAAAATCCTTTGCGGATTCGCTTTCTAAGGTTAATGTTTTTGATGAAGATACTAAAAAAAATCTGCAATCACAGCTTGATGCTTACACATTGAACGGGCAAAAGATTATTAATAACATGTATGAGCCTATGTTGGATGATTTAAAAAATGATATAGCTTCAAGATTTGGGAATTTTGACAATTCAGTATTTATGGACAATTTGAATTCTATTGAGGCTAATCGTGCAGAATCCTTAAATAATCTTGCACAAGATGTTTTGGCAAAACGTGATGAGCTTATCGGAAACGAGTTAGCGCAAAGATATACATATTTAGGATTTTTGCAAGACGTTCAAAATATGATGAATTCAAATATCTTGAATTATGCTTCATCTTCAAGATCAAACAGTTCATCAGGTAATTCATATAATGCTCAGGCATATTCTGCAAACAGTTCATCAGGAAGTACTTTGGGTAATTATGCAAATTTGGCATCAGGTGTTTTAAGCACGTTGGGACCATATGGAATGGCTGCTGCAGCTGCTTTACAAGTCGCAAAACAATATGTTTAATTTTATATAAAATTA
>USJT01000244.1 GCA_900555175.1 uncultured bacterium | reverse complement strand
TTGTAAAGAAATATTTTGTCATACAGTAATATTAACATAATAAATAGTGTTATTTGTTCTATCAGCAACTTTAATCTGTAAATTAATTATTAACTTTTTATAAATAAAAATTCATATAACTTTCATCTATTGTGTCTTGTTCGATTCCTATGTAGCGAAGCGTTACTGATGGCGAGGAGTGGTTAAAGATTTTTTGCAGGAGTACTATATCATTATATTTTTTATAATGATGATACCCGAATGTCTTTCTCAGCGTATGTGTTCCAATTCTCTCCTTCACCCCGACGGCTTGTGCTGCCTTATTCAAAATTCTATACGCCTGTGCTCTATCAAGCCTGCAATGTTTTTGTGTATAAAAAAGCGGTTGTCCCCCTGGCAATACTTCTACAAATACATCAATCTCCTCTTTTAAAAACCTATTAAGCGGAAATTTCTTATACTTATTTGTCTTTTTCTCTCTTATTTCAATATAATCTCTGCCTTTTACATCCCCTACATCAAGCGATAATATATCAGATATTCTGAGTCCTGTATTTATTCCAAAACTAAAAAGCAGTGCATCTCTTGGCTTCTTTGCCAAATATTTTTTAATCTTTTGAATATCTTCTATCTTTTTTATAGGTTGTACTACATTCATTTTAAACTCGTATAATCACAGACAATGTTTGCTTCTTTGGTCAAAAAAGTAAAGTCAAATGACACAAAATTAAACACTAGAGTTTGCGGAAAAATTACATTTTTCTCGCAAACTGCCGGGAACGGTTTCGCCTAAGGTCGGATTTGAAAAACTTCAAAAAATTGTCAATTTTTGGTTTTTTCGCATCCTCATTATTTAAACAATGTTTAAACTGCGTTCAAACGGGGGTTAGAAAATTTGGCTTCCAAATTCAAAAAACACAACACAACTTCATTATGTTGTATTTTTTCTGTATATAATATTGGATAATATATTATCTAATTATTGACTTTTAAATAAAATTAGTATAATATATTATCTATGGGTAACTTTATATTTAATCCTAAGACTCCTAATGATATAGCAAAAGAACTGGTTGGGAAAATTAAGCAGCACAGGAAAAAGTTTAAGATTTCTCAAGCTCAGCTTGCTATAAAATCAGGTGTTAGTCTGGGTTCTATTAAAAGGTTTGAGTCCAAGTATGAAATTTCTTTGAATTCTTTTATAAAAATTCTAATAGCTCTTAATTTAGAGCAGGATTTAGAAAATTTATTCACGCAAAAAAGCTATAACTCAATTGAGGAAGTTATAAATGGATAAATATAAATATTTAAAAGTTTTTTATAATGATATTTTAGTTGGTACTCTGGCTAAAACTCCAGATAGAGTTGTTGCCTTTGAATATGATTTAGATTGGTTGAATAATGGGTTTAGCATTTCACCTTTTAGTTTACCGCTCATCAAGAAAGTTTTTATTCCAAAATATGACCCATTTGGTGGATTATTTGGAGTTTTTAATGACAGTTTGCCTGATGGTTGGGGGCGGTTACTTGTTGACAGATTATTTTTGAAAAATAAAATTAATCCTGCTGAAATAGATAATCTTAATCGACTTGCTGTTGTTCAAGAATGTGGCATGGGGGCTTTGACTTATAAACCTGAACATAGGTTTGAATCTAAAAATAACATTGCGGATTATGATATTCTTGCTCAGGAGTGTTCAAAGATATTAGAATCGCAAAATTCAGATAATTTGGATGAACTTTTTATCTTAGGAGGCTCATCTGGTGGAGCAAGACCCAAAATTTTAACGTCTATTGACAATGAGGATTGGATTATTAAGTTCCCATCATCATCTGATCCTAAAAATATAGGAGAAAAAGAATATCAATATTCCTTATGTGCAAAAGATTGCGGAATAAATATGACTGAAACAAGGCTTTTTCCATCTAAAATTTGTTCAGGATATTTTGGAATAAAAAGGTTTGACCGTAAAAATGGTAAAAAAGTTCATATGGTATCAGTTAGCGGGCTTTTAGAGACAAGTCACAGACTTCCTAATCTTGATTATAATACGTTGATGAAATTAACACTTAAATTGACTAGAAATTATCAGGATATTGAACAAATGTTTAGATTAATGTGCTTTAATGTGTTTGCACATAACAGAGATGACCATTCAAAGAATTTTTCTTTTCTTTTTGATGATATAAAAAAAGAATGGCACTTATCTCCTGCTTACGATTTGACGTACAGTTTTTCATTTAATGGAGAACACGCGACAACAATTAATGGCGAGGGCAAAAATCCGACTTTAGACGATATTCTAGCCGTGGCAAAAAATATAGGGCTCAAGGAAAAATTTGCAAAAGATATTGCATTAGATATTCAAAAAAAGTGCTCGAAATTATTTTAATTAACCTAATCTTTTTGTCTATTTAATCTTTAAATAGAAGCTTCTTTAAATTTATCTTTATCTTGAAAATTATTAATTTTAAGTAATGCATAAATCGCAAATTGATCAACAGTACCAAACTTATCAGGATACATTAAAGACAATAGACCTGATGCTCCGGCTACTCCTAATCCCTTTATTTGTTTTACAGTTTTTATACAAGCGATTATGTTGTCTAAATCTTGAGAAAATATTTCAGTATGAATTTTTTTTAATTCGTTTAATCTGTTTTCTTTTACATATTTTTCCAAATTGTTTCTTGTTGTTGCTAATCTATTTGGCGCAGTATATTTCCAATA
>USJT01000243.1 GCA_900555175.1 uncultured bacterium | reverse complement strand
CAATGGGTACAGAAGGTACAACTTATTATAATGCAAATGATGCGTATTGCTCAAAGACCTCTAATAATAGCATGAATGGCGCAGGGTGTACTTATAAAGCTCTATCTGATCCTACATTTTGGAAAAGTTTGCCATAGAAAAAGACCGCATTCAAGCGGTCTTTTTTATTATTAGTAGATTTTATTAGTTGTATATTTTTCTTGTTAAATCAGCTTTTCTTATTCTGATGTTTTGTGGTGTAATTTCAACAAGTTCATCATCTCCGATGTATTCCATACATTCTTCCAATGACATTTCTTTATGAGCTTGTAATTTTACCATAACATCAGCTGTTGCACTTCTCATATTGGTTAATTTCTTTGTTTTACAGATATTAACTACAATATCTTGAGGTTTGTTGCATTCGCCAATAATCATTCCACGATATACTTTTGTTTTTGGAGTTACAAAGAATACGCCTCTGTCTTCATATTGTGCCAATGCGTAAGGAATTGCTTCCCCTTGTTCGTGGGCAATAATTGAACCGTTTCTTTGACGTGGAATATCGCCTGCATAAGGTCTGTAATCCAAGAAAGTATGATACATAATCCCTTCACCGCGTGTCATTCTGATAAATTCGCTTCTAAATCCGATAAGACCTCTTGCAGGTATATGGAATACCATTTTTGTTCTGCCTTTGTTGTTATTCATTTCTTTCATTTCGGCTTTTCTGCCTGAAAGTCTGTCAATACAACTTCCTGCATAACTTTCCGGAACATCTACAATCAAGTTTTCAAACGGTTCACATTTTACACCGTCAATTGTTTTGTAGATAACTTCTGGTTTTGATACTTGGAATTCATAACCTTCACGACGCATAGTTTCGATTAATATACCAAGGTGAAGTTCGCCTCTGCCTGATACTTTGAAAACATCTGTTGAATCTGTATCTTCAACACGCAAACTTACATTTTTTTCAAGTTCATCATACAATCTTTTTCTCAATTGTCTTGATGTAACATATTTACCTTCGGTTCCTGCAAACGGGCTGTCATTAACTGAAAAATTCATCTGTAATGTCGGTTCGTCAACCTTAATCAAAGGTAAAGGCATTGGGTTGTTTACAGAACAAATACTTTCACCGATTTGAATATCTGCAAAACCTGCAACTCCGACAATATCACCTGCAAATGCTTCTTCAATTTCCATACGACCTAAATCGTGGAATCCGAATAGCTTTGTAATTTTACCTTTTTCTTGGCTTCCGTCTGCATGAACTACACAAACCTGTTCTTGTGATTTGATTTTACCGTTTTCAATTCTGCCGATAACAATTCTTCCTACATATTCGTTGTAATCAAGAGTTGTTGCTCTAAATTGTAGAGGCTTGTCAGCATCGCCCTTTGGAGGTTTGATGTTTTCTAGGATACAATCAAGAAGAGGTATCATATCTTTTCTTTCGTCATCCAAATCCTTGATTGCAAAGCCGTTTAAGCTGCTTGCAAATATGAACGGAAAGTCGATTAAATCATCTCTGTCTGTCAATTCTGTAAATAAGTCAAAAACTTTATCAAGAGCAGTTAAAGGTTCTGCTGCAGGTTTATCAATTTTGTTTATTACAACAATAATTTTCAAACCTAATTCAAGAGCTTTTGACAATACAAATCTTGTCTGTGGCATAGGCCCTTCTGCAGCATCAACAATTAATAATGCTCCGTCTACCATACCTAAAACACGTTCAACTTCGCCGCCGAAATCTGCGTGACCCGGGGTGTCTACAACGTTAATCTTTGTGTTTTTGTAATTGATTGAAATATTTTTTGAAAGAATTGTAATTCCACGTTCTCTTTCAAGATCGTTGCTGTCTAATACACGTTCTTGCACGTGTTGGTTAGCTCTGAAGGCACCTGCTTGTTTTAACAAACAATCTACAAGTGTTGTTTTGCCGTGGTCAACGTGTGCAATTATTGCTATATTTCTAATATTTTCATTTTCTTTTGTCATAATTACCTGCCATTAATATTTTGTTTAGTGTAAATTGTACACTTTAATTTTATATCAGTAATAATATTTTTTCAAGTTAAGAGTTTATAAAGATTAATTTCTTAAAATTTTGTTTATGTTTATAGTACAATTACGTTAATAAAAGGAGTGATTATGCCGCATTTTTTTATAAGTTCCAAAGATGTTAAGGATAATAATATTATAATCTCTGATAAAGAAAATTATAACCATATTGCAAAATCTTTAAGAACTAAGGTTGGAGAAAAATTACTTCTTATTGACGAAAATCAAATTCAGTATGAAACTGTTGTAACAGATATTACAAATAAGGTTATAACGGCTCATGTTGAAAATTCTTATCACTCGGATAGAAAACTTAATTTTCGATTATATCTTGCGCAAAGTCCGCTCAGGAGTGATGCTCAATCAGAAATTATTGAAAAAGCAACCGAACTTGGTGCGGATGGGGTTTATCCTGTTTACACTGATAATTGCGCTATTAGTCAAGCTGTTATTCAAAAGAAAATCCCAAAATGGCAAAGAATCATGTTTGAAGCTTCTAAGCAGTGCGAAAGAGCATATATTCCCACATGTTATGAGTTGACTAATTTAGAAAATATTGTAAAATTAAAAGATAAAGGATATAGAGTTATTGCATTTTGTGAAAGATGTGCAGAACTTACACTCCATAAATATTGTAGTGAAAATCCTATTAAAGATAATGAAAATGTTATAATAATTATT
>USJT01000242.1 GCA_900555175.1 uncultured bacterium | reverse complement strand
CGATAAATGCCATCGCTAATCCTGCCCAAGCACCTAGAGTTAAAAGAAGTTTTTTATTGTTAGTTGCATTTTTGTGCTGCTTGTCAACTATTTTTTCAGCTTTGTCCCCTAAAGTATTGATAATAAAATCATCGTCCATAAGTTCAAATAATAATCTTGCTCCTATGCCTAATCCACCGACAAAAGCAGCTTTTGCTAAAACTGCTTTTTCTCCTGTTTTGGATATCGGATTATTATCTTTTTTTGAGGACGTTTTCTTTTGTTGAGTAAATGAGAAATTATTATTTATTGCACCTATTCTCATTTATGCTCCTTTTATAAGCATTCCGTTTCCGTTGTTTGCCATTTGAACAGATGTGTAGTGATTGATTTTTTGATCTAAAGATACATCTTCATCTTTTACTTCTTTATCAACCTCTTCCATAATATTTGATTTTAGTTCTCTGTCACGGGAGAATACATCCATTTCTTTTTCTCTTGTGAAAGCTCTTACTTTTGTATTATAAAGTTTTGCAGGTAGAGTTAATGCCATTGTCAACAAACCTGCTGCAACTCCTATGCCTGAAAGTTTTAAGGCTCTATTTTTAGCGCCTGATTTGATGAAACAACTTCCGATTCCTGCAGCTGTTGCGCCGACAAGTGCGCTTCCGCCAATAGATCCCCATATTGCAAGACCTTTTTCAGTTCCTCTGTTAATTGGGTTTTCATAACCGTTTTTCTGTGATGTGAATTGAGGTTTTGGACAACATCTGTTAATAGCTGAAACTTGCATAATTTTATACTCCTTAAATATATTCCTACACTTTTACTGATATGATAACCTGTAAAGAATATTTTTGCTATTATGTTACTATTTTAATCTTAAATTGTTACAATTGTTTGAAGTTTAGAATGTTTATGATATTATCAACATATCAGATGATTATTTAATATTATGAAAAGGGGAAAAATATGATTTCAGTAAACGATTTAAAAACAGGCTTAACGCTACAATTGGACAACGGTTTATGGTCTGTTGTTGAATTTTTACACGTAAAACCTGGTAAAGGTGCTGCGTTTGTAAGATCAAAACTTAAAAACGTTGAAACAGGTCAGGTTGTTGAAAAAACTTTCCGTGCAGGTGAAAAAGTTGCAAAAGCTATGCTTGACAGACGCGAAATGCAATACTTGTACAAAGAAGGTAAAGAATACGTTATGATGGATAACGAAACTTATGAACAACTTCAATTGACAGAAGATCAAATCGGTGACGGTATCAAATATTTGAAAGAAAATATGATTGTTCAAGTATTGATGCATGATTCAAGAATTATTGGTGTAGATCTTCCTGCTCACGTAGTTTTGGAAGTTACTGATACTCCTCCTTCTGAAAAAGGTAACACTGCTCAAGGCGGTACAAAACCTGCAACTCTTGAAACAGGCGCTGTTGTTAACGTTCCGTTCTTTATCTCTAACGGTGATAAAATCAGAGTTGATACAAGAACTAATGAATATTTAGATAGAGCATAACTCTTTTAAATATTAAAGAAAGGCAAAATAAAATATGAAATTTGATATAGATTATGTTGAAAAATTAGCAAAAGTTTTAGCTGACAATTCGTTAACCGAAATTTCATTGGAAGACGGTGAACAAGCTATTACTTTAAGAAAAGAAGTTATGGGTGTTGCTGCAGCTCCTGTTGCTGCTCCTGTCGCTCAACCTGTTCAGGCTGCACCTGCTGCTCAGGCTGCTCCTGCTGAAGCTAAAGAAGTTAAAAAAGGAAAACCTTTAACTTCTCCAATGGTTGGAACATTTTATTCCGCACCTTCTCCTGATGCAGAACCTTTTGTTAAGGTTGGTCAAACTGTTAAAGAAGGAGATGTCGTTTGTATCGTTGAAGCTATGAAGCTTATGAACGAAATTGAATCTGAATTTTCAGGAAAAATTACTGAAATATGTGTTCAAGACGGTCAACCTGTTGAATTTGGCCAAGTTTTGATGTATATTGAATAAAAGAATAGTGAGATTAGTAAAAAGTGAATTTTTTAATTCACTTTTTACTGTTTTATAGGGATAAGAAAAATGTTTAGAAAAGTATTAATAGCAAACAGAGGCGAAATTGCTGTAAGGATTATAAGAGCCTGCAGAGAAATCGGTATTCCGACTGTTGCAATTTATTCTCAAGCTGATGCAAATTCACTTCATGTAAGACTAGCAACAGAAGCATATTGTATTGGACCTGCTCAAAGTTCTAAAAGTTATTTGAGCATTCCTGCAATTATTTCTGCTGCAATTGTGTCAGGCGCTGATGCAATTCACCCGGGATACGGATTTATGTCTGAAAGAGCTGATTTTGCCGAAATTTGTGCAAAACACGGTATTAAATTTATCGGACCTACTGCCGAAGCTATGCGTAAAATGGGAGATAAAGCAACTGCTCGTCAGACAATGATTGATAATAATGTTCCTGTTACTCCCGGTACTGGAATTTTGAAAACACCTGATGAAGTAAAAGAATTTGCTCATAAGGTTGGTTATCCTATTATCTTGAAAGCGACAGCAGGCGGCGGCGGAAAAGGTATGAGAATTTGCCGCAGTGATGATGATGTGGAAACTAATATGAATCTTTGTCAGTCTGAAGCGCAAAACTTCTTTGGTAATCCTGATGTTTACGCTGAAAAATATTTGGAAAACCCTCGTCATATAGAAGTTCAAATTCTTGCTGACCAATATGGTAACGTTGTTCACT
>USJT01000241.1 GCA_900555175.1 uncultured bacterium | reverse complement strand
TTATAGGGTTTTTGTTGTTGATGTTTCTAAAAATGATGAACCGCTTAATCCTATCGTATTTATAAATCCGAAAATTATTAAAAAATCAGGTGCAATTGTTGCGCAGGAAGGTTGTATCAGTTTCCCTGAAGCATACACTGATGTTAAACGTTATAAAAACATTATGGTAAAGGCATTAGACCGTCATGGAAGACCTTTTGTTTTGGAAGCTAAAGACGGTTGCTTGCTTGCAAGAGCTATTCAGCATGAAAATGATCACTTAGACGGAATTTTATTTATTGATCATTGTGTTAATCGTTTTGAAACAGACGAGATTTTAGCAAAACATAATCTTCCGCCTGTTGATCCTGACAGATTAATTGAAGAACCTGAAATTGATAAGGAGCTTGAAAAATAGTGATTAATATTGTTTTTTTCGGAACTCCTGCAATAGGATTAAAATCGTTAGAATATTTGAATAATTCAGATAAATTCAATGTTTTGGCTGTTGTTACACAGCCTGACAAACCAGCAGGACGAGGACATAAAATTACTATGTCTCCGATTAAACAATATGCTTTGGCAAATAATATTCCTGTTTTTCAGCCAAAATCTATCAGAAAAGAACCTGAAATTCAAAATGAATTGAAGAAATTAAGTCCTGATTTCTTTGTGACATTTGCATTTGGACAAATTTTATCACAGGATGTTTTAGATATTCCAAAATTTGCAACAATTAATCTTCACGCATCTCTTTTGCCAAAATACAGAGGGGCAAACCCTATTCAGCGTGCAATTATAAATGGTGATAAAGAAACAGGTATTTGCACTATGATTACCGAATTAGGGCTTGATTGCGGGGATGTTTGTTTGAGGGAAGTTATAAAAATTCCTGATGATATGACATGTGTTGATTTATTCAATGAGATAAGCGAAAAATCTCCTGTTCTTATTGAAAAAACTTTAATCGGGCTTGTTGATAAAACATTAACTCCTCAAAAACAGAGCGAAGACGGCGTTTGTATGGCAAATAAATTAACTAAAGAAGAAACTCAGATTGATTGGACAAAATCAGCTGAGGATATTCATAATTTAGTTCGTGGTATTTATAAATCTCCATCTGCTTATTTTATTCATAACGGAAAGATTATAAAAGTGCTTGAAACAAAGGTTATAAAAGAAGACGGGGATTGTGCAAAATTCATTAAAGTTTCAAAAGACGGAGTTGAAGTAGGCTGTGGCAAGGATTGTATTTTGCTTGTAAAAGTAAAACCAGAGGGCAAAGGTGAAATGTTTGCAAGAGATTGGGCAAACGGTCAGCAAATTTTTACTAAATCTAAATAATTTATATTTAAGGAAAATAATATGGTTACAAAAGGTATAAGAGGCGCAATTACCGTTGATGAAAACAGCGTTGATGCAATTAAAGATGCAACACTAGAGCTTTTACGTGAAATGGTAAAGCAAAATAATATTGATATCTCAAAGATTTCTCATGTTATTTTTACTTTAACAGATGATTTGAATGCAGCTTTCCCTGCAAAGTTTGCAAGAATTGATATGGGGTGGAAAGAAACCGCTATGATGTGTTTTCACGAATTAAACGTTCCTAATTCACTATCTAAATGCTTGCGTGTTCTAATTGTTTTGAATTGTGATGAAAAATTTACTCCAAAATTTGTATATTTGAAAGGTGCATCACATCTAAGATAATTTTGTAATTTCGGTTACGGCAGGATCAAGAAGTCTGCGTCCAATTTTTGGAAATTCTATTAAACAAAGCATTTTGTTTCCGTATTTTGTCATTTTAGAAACTATACCTTCGCCGTATTTTGCTGTTGTAATTTTATCTCCTGGTTCAAAGCTTTGAGAAGCTGATGCTTGAATATCATCTGCCTGATAGATAGGTACAACTGGTGTTTCAGGAGCAGGATTGCTAAAATCAACATTAGAGGTTATATCATTATCCGTATTCAAATCTCCAATAAGGTTTAAGTCTTCTTCTGTCAATTCATCTGTTCCAATGTTGTCTAAATCGTTTACGTCAATTCTTTCTTCCGGAATTTTTTCATACATTAACTTATCAACATCTTTAGCAGCCTGTTCAATCATAGAATCAGTGTTTTCATCTTCTGTTTCTACTACTTCTTCTTCTATTTGAGGTTCTTGATAATCAGAAGTTATATCCATATCGTCAATTGAATAGTCAATTTCAGGCTCTTCTAATGTAATTGCTTCATTATTCTCGTCATCATCTTCAGATTCAAGAATATTGTATATTGTAGTGTCGTCTTGAGGCTCTTCCTCAATAGTAATATCATCTATTTTTGTTTCAACTTCAGGTTCATCTTCAACTACAATATCATCATTTTCATTTGTATCTTCATTTATAACAGGTTCTTCTTCTGTTTGTGGTTCTGAAATTTTAGGTTCATTAACTATTTCAACATTATCATCTACTGATATAAGTTCTGTATCTTCCGTAGAATCGTTATTGTCATTTGTTTGTTGTTCAACATCCTCATCTATTGTTATATCAGGGTATTCAACAGTTGGCATTTCCGTAATGTCAATGCTTTCATCTGAAAGTTCATCTTCAGACTTTTTTTCATCAAGTTCAACCTCATCTTCTTGATTTTCTTCTGTTAATTGATTGGGAGTTTCTGCATCATCTAAATTGTTGTCAGAACTCACATTCACTTCTTCTTTTTTTTCATCTTCAGAGGTATTTTCTTTATCAAAATTTAATTCATCAAGCTCAACAA
>USJT01000240.1 GCA_900555175.1 uncultured bacterium | reverse complement strand
GAACCTTCAATTGTTTTGTTTGGACTTACAACAGGCGCAAGCTTATGTTTTCCAAATCTTGTTCCTGCATAATAGCAACCGACATCAGTCAACAAGATAGCCGTAAACATCATAACAACAAATCCAAGTCCGTCATGATAAACACTTGAATTCATATCACGCAAAAGTTGCAAATGTAGCGGGAAATATCCGCAATAAACAAAGCCTAAAATAGTTGTTGCAACATTTGCAGTATAAGGTTGGCGACCTCTGAACAATACCCATAAAAATGCGATAAAGGTGCAAAGGGTTAAAGCAAAAGCAACATAATCAAACCTGTCATAATATGTTATTACAGCTAATATAGCTTCTGAAAACAGAATAATTTTAAGGCTTGGATAAAATCCTTTATGCTCTAAAATTTTGATGCAAAATATATTACAACCGCCAATAATAGGAATAGTGCAATTCCGCCGAGAATTATACATCCCATTGCAATAGTTCCCATTATAAAGCCGGTCAACATTCTTGTTGCATTTTTGTTTAACCCTTTTGGTGCATCCATTATACTGTCATAACCTCTTTTTCTTTTTCTGAAACTGTTTTATCAATAATACCTGTGTATTTATCAGTTAATTTTTGAATTTTATCCTGATTATCTTTTACAGCATCCTCAGGAAGATTTTCACTTTTTTCGATTTTCTTCAAATCATCAGTCATATCACGGCGAATATTTCTTATTGCAACTTTTGCATCTTCACCTATTTTTTTAACATCTTTAACGATATCACGTCTTCTTTCTTCAGTTAACGGTGGGAAAGGAAGTCTTATACAAATACCGTCACTGTTTGGAGTAATACCGATTTCTGCCTTGATAATTCCTTTTTCAATTTCTTTAATAATTGATTTATCATACGGAGTAATAACAAGAGTAGTTCCGTCTTGAACAGAAACTTGAGACATTTGGCGCAAAGGCGTAGGTGCACCGTAATAATCAACAACAACCTTGTCCAAAATCAAAGGATTTGCTCTGCCAGTACGAACAGAACCAAACTCCTTATGTAGCTGGTGGATTGTCTTTTCCATTTTTTCTTCTCCGAATAAAAACAGTTCATCTAACGCTTCCGTCATATTTACATCCTTTCTTATATAATTATATTTAAACCTTTATTTTAATTAAGTTATACTCTTAAATTAACTTATATATGTGCCGATTTCTTTACCTTCAAGAATATCAACAAGTCCGTTTTCAGCATCAAAATCGAATACTACAATCGGAATATTATTTTGCTTACACAAAGCACAAGCAGAAGTGTCCATAACCTTCAAACCATTTACAATAATATCATCATAAGTTATTTTGTCTAATTTTTTAGCATTAGGATTAGTTTTCGGATCGTCAGTATAAACTCCGTCAACTCCATTTTTTGCCATAAGCATAGCCTCTGCATTAATTTCAGAAGCTCTTAAAGCAGCAGCAGTATCAGTTGTAAAAAAAGGATTCCCTGTCCCTGCCGCAAAAATAACAACACGACCTTTTTCAAGGTGTCTTATAGCACGGTGTCTTATATAAGGTTCAGCTATTTGATTTATAGCAAGAGCACTTTGAACTCTGCAAGGAATTTTCATTTGATTTAAAGCACTCTGTAAAGCAATAGCATTCATAACAGTAGCAAGCATACCGACATAATCACCAGATGCTTGATCCATTCCTAATTTTGCGCTGTTTCTCATTCCGCGAAAAATATTTCCGCCACCAACAACAACTGCAATTTCAGCACCAAGCTCACGAGCTTTTTGAATTTCTGTTGCAATCTTTTTAACAGGTTTTTGATCAATCCCGAATTGTTGATCTCCGAGTAATGCCTCCCCGCTTATTTTTAATAATATACGTTTATATTTCATGTCCATCGGATACCTCATCTTTCACTTATATTAAACTAAATAAACTATATTGTAAAGAGATTGGCACGGATATTTACTTATTCTTTGTTAAGTTTTATTAAATCGAAATAAATACTCAAAACCCTAGTATAATCATAGTTTTCAAAATTGGTATATATTTTTTAGATAAAAAATAGCACTTTTTTAAATCAAATTGTTTTTATTAAAATATAGAGCAGATATTACACTTAAAGAAAAGGAGAATATATGGCACGAGTATTAATTTCTATGCCCAAAGAGTTTTTAGACAGAATTGACCAGGTTGCAGACGGAGAAAACAGATCTAGAAGCGAACTTATCCGAGAAGCTTTAAGAACTTACATTTACAAACAAAAAATTCGACAGTCGACAACATCTGCTCAAAATGCAGAACTTTTGGAATCTTTA
The DNA here is from genome assembly GCA_900555175.1 of uncultured bacterium. GTDB lineage: Bacteria > Cyanobacteriota > Vampirovibrionia > Gastranaerophilales > Gastranaerophilaceae > Stercorousia. The sequence goes on along the minus strand of USJT01000240.1, from coordinate 439 downwards.
CTTGAATAAAAAAGACCGCAATCGCGGCCTTTTTTATTACTTATAAATATTTTTATATCGTGTTTTGTAAATTTGTCTTCATAAACTAGCAAAAAAATATTTGATGTTTTTTTACAAATAGTGTATTATTAGCAATGAGGTATGTGTGTATGAATAATGTAAAATATGTCCTTCCGCAAAAATCTAATTTGCAGCAGATTAAGGTAAGTGACATCACTGTTTCTCTCCCTGATTTAAAAAATATTAGTGAATCCAAGGCTATTGCTATCGGCAAATGGCTTATATATTTAATAGAAAATGACAAATGCGTAAAACCTAATTATTTGTTGCCATCAAAGCCTGAACTTGCATACCTTTTAGGAGTAAGTATAGGAACAATACAAAATGCGTTAAGATACATTGAAGATCTTGGCTATGTTGAATCCAAACAATGTATCGG
>USJT01000239.1 GCA_900555175.1 uncultured bacterium | reverse complement strand
TATATTCCAGAAGTTCATCCCCTTTACTTTCTACAACATTTAATGCTCTTTTAATTTCTTGTTTCGTTTTATTTGGTTCAGGATAAATATCCCATTTTAATGGTTCTATACAAAATATATTTCCACTATATTCTTTTCCCAATCGTCCTGCTCTACCCGCCAAATTCCAAAAATCATTTTGATTCAATGGATTTCCTCTACCTCTTGATGGTTTTCTTATAATAATAGATTTAGCAGGAAGATTAACCCCCTCCAATAAAGTTGAAGTACAGATCAAATATTCTATTTTACCTATAGAGAACAATCTCTCTATTTCATTTCTTATAAGCAAAGGCATATTTCCATAATGAAATGCAATTCCCTTTGATAAAACTTTTGCTAAAACATATTGGGTGTGAATAGTGCTCTGTACTAATTTAACTAGTTCTTCAATTTCAGAATCTTGTTCACACTCTGGCAGCAGATCGTAAAGTAAATTTGCTGTATCCTCTGCATCTGCAGCCCCATTACTATAAATCAAACATCCACCTCTATTCGATATTTGATAAGCTGTATGAACTATTTTATGCAGTTCTGTTGTTGGACGATCTGTCATTACAATTTTCCCCAACAAAATAGTGTTTTTAACAGTACATAAATGAATTTGCCACTCTCTGATTTTTCTCGGTACCTGAGAAACATATAAAAGATTCTGATTAACTGCAATATACTGAGTATTAACCTTACTTTTCCGGCTATTATTAATGACATTATCCAGAAGTATCTCCGGATTTGAGGTAAATGGACTGGAGAAGAATACCTTTATTTCAGGATTTGCTTTAACAACATCTTCTATTTTTTGTTGAAGCAAAATTCCCCTATTCCCATCTTCAATTTTCTGAGCCTCATCAATAATAAGAATATCAATTTTACAATTAGAATTCCCATATAAAAACCAATGAAGACGTTCCTGCGTAAAAATAAAGACATTGGATTTCTTATCTAAAATATCTTCCTGAGGTGGTACTGTTGTTATATTAGTTTGATTCTCTAAATTATATTGTCTCAGTAGTGCTTTTAAATCAGCTTCTACCTGACTTATAAGTGCTCTTGTTGGCACAACATAAACAATATTCTTATTGCCTTCTGTCAATTCCTCTAAAAAAAGAGTACATAGAATATAAGACTTACCTGCCGAGGTTGGTGCAGATATACTTATTGTTTCATTATGTTTATATGCATAATAAACTTCTTTTTGGAACCTATTTAAAAGGAATACTTCATCATTTACTATTATCGTATGTTCAATATCTGATTTGCTTTGCTGAAGTCTCAATGCAAAAGGATAATTATCTCTAAAGTCCTTTTTTATAAACTGCTTATCTAATGCAATTTTAAGTGCTGGTTTATTTGTTAAATTATCTAGTATAAATGCAGCTGCATTTTTCTGATTTTCGTTAGTTTCTTCTTGTACTAGACACGTTTGAGCTATACGAAGAGCCGCATCCAAATATTTACTTTCATTACAATAGCTAAACAGAGATGCTATACTCAGCATATTATTCCAATCTATTTGAGATAATAAATCAGATTTATCTCTATCCCAAACTAAATTAGGGATGGTCTCACAAACAGATAATATGAGTAAAGCCTCATATTGACGATTGAAACTACTTAAATTATAAACTTTTTCAGCTAACATCATTTAATTGTTTGAAGGTAATATTGTCTAAATTCATCAACGGAAGGAAAAGGCATCAAAAACACATGAATCTCTTTTTTATCAAGATTCATATGTTCTTTTATCTTGTCTCCTACGCTATTGTGCCATTTGTCATACTCTACTAAGATAGCATTTTTTATATCTGCAGTCGTTTTTGTAATATCTGTATTACTTGGATATTTATCATAATCGAATCCAATAAAACATACGCCCTTATAAACTAAATGATTTGACTGTTCTTTATCTTTGTCAAAATACTCTACAAGTATATCCTCAATAGCCTCATTATTTATATTTTGGTGTATATTCGATGTAATCAAATCAATATCTCTTTCTTGTGTAGATTTACAACCTTTCGGATCAAGTAGAAAACCTTTTAAGCTATCAAAGCAACTTACCATAGCTGCATTTAGGTCCTGATACATTTTAGCCTCAGCCCAATAAAGTTCTAAATTTCCAGTTATGCTATCATATTGGAAGTGGATACCATCTGCTCCATGATAATGCATTTTGGGAGATGTCTTTAAAGACATTTTACTTATCAGTTGAGGAAGCTTCAAAATATCCTGTGTAAGAATATATAATAAGATTTCACCACCTTCACCAGTTTTATTCAAATCAGTAAAAAGATTTTCAGCTTTCTTTTTTAACTGAATGATTTTTCTTGTAGATCCAGTGTTATTAAAATCATTTTTCGCTTCATCAATTTCTTTTTTGGGAATTGCATAATCAACTATTCGAGTATCAAGATAATCTATTAAATCTTTAAGTCTTAACGTACCATTAGCATCAACTTTTAGACAATAACAATACCCCTTCGAATTAGTGTCTGGTATGTCAATACAATACCTTACCTCTTCGATACGTGACTTTAAAGCCTCATTTGGCTTAATCAAGAGATTATTTATAGCGTTCTCTATTCTATCCATTTTTAGTCATACCCATTTTTAAGTCACTTAAAACTTCTCAAACTTCAAGTACTTAGTAATACATCTCAATATACTGATAAGCCTTATCAAAGACCTCTTGGTCTTTGATTTGATAATTAATCCAAAGAA
>USJT01000238.1 GCA_900555175.1 uncultured bacterium | reverse complement strand
ATGAAGTTGATGTAAAAATTGCCGAATTGAAACTTAAATCAATGGGTATTGAGATTGATACATTAACTCCTGAACAAGAAGAATATTTGCATAGCTGGAAAATTGATTAATCAATTTATTTAAAATACAAAAGATAGAAGTACCGTTGAGATTAACTTGACGGTATTTCTTTTGCCTAATTTTTCTTTTTCCTGCCATAGAAATTTGATAGTTTCAGGTCGAATTTTCAGGTTGTTTTTAATATTAATTTTGGTAATATAATCGCTATGTAATCTTTTATTTCCTGTAACAAGAGAGCTGTTGCCTGCGTTGCTTTTATGCCGTCTGTAACCGATAAGAGGTGTGTAAATTATTGCAGAACCGCCAATTAAGTTTGCGAAGTTGAATAAAAATTTGTCAGGACAGATTTTCCAATTTTCTGTATCTTGAAAATCTTTAATCAATTCAACAGATGCTTTTCTAAACATTGCAGAACTGTTTGGTGACCAGTACCAGCCTCCAAAACGTTTGTGCTTTAGAATTTTGTAATTTACTTTTTCTCCTGCAAAAAGTTCTTCAAGTTTTTCACAATGCGGGGAGGCATTTGAATACATTGTGTGAATTTCATTATCTTCTCCGATTTCAATAATTTGGCAGGAGGTGAAGGCAACTGATGTTTCGAGATGAACCCTGATATGACATTTGGCATATTGTGGAGTTAAAACGTCATCACTGTCAATAAAGCTTATAAATTCTCCTTGAGCAGCTTTTAGCCCTGTTATCATTGAGGCAAATTGTCCCATATTTTTTTCATGTTTTATAAGGGTAATTTTTAAGTCTTGATTATACGAAATAAAATCTTCAATAATTTCGCAGGAATTATCAGAGGAACAATCATCAACAATAATAATTTCAAAATTTTTATAAGTTTGAGCTTTAATACTTTCAAGTGTCGTTAAAATAAATTTGCCATAGTTAAATGAAGTTACGACAAATGAAATCATTGGTAATTTAAGCATTTTTAGAATCCTGTTCTGCTAATAATCTTTCCATTTTTTTGTTATGCATGATTGAAGATATAAGTGCTGCAATAATAAAGCCTAATCCTATTCCGCCTGTTACTACTTCAGGAATTTCTTTTACTGTTGATGCAAGCATAAGACAAGCTAAAGCACCTATTGCCCAATGCGCACCGTGTTCTAAGTATAAAAATTGTTTTAGAGTTTTTCTTTCAACAAGCATAATTGTTAAAGATCTGACAAACATTGCGCCGATTGCAAGACCGATTGAAATAATGATAATATCTTTACTTAATGCAAAAGCACCTAACACACCGTCTAAAGAGAATGACGCATCAATCAATTCAAGATATAGAAAACTTATCAAACCTGTGCATCCTGCACCTTTCGCAGCACAACTTGCAATGCGCATTTGTTCGTGTTTTTCAAGATAATGAGTGAACCCGTCAATTGCAAGATATGTGATTATACCTGAAATTCCTGCAATCATAACATGAATTTTTTGTTCTGTCGGAACAACATTTTGTGTCGCAAGAAGCATTAAAAGAGAAATAATAACTTCAATACCTTTTATATGGTCAAAGTGAGAAAGCCAGTATTCAACAGGCTTAATCCAATGAACTTCTTTTTGATGATCGAAAAAGTAATTCAAGAAAAGCATAATCAAGAACATTCCGCCGAAAGTAACAATCGGTGCATGGGTTTGATGTAGATAGTATGCATATTTATCTGCGTTTGTAAGAGCAATATTTGCGACTTCAATCATTCTTAATTTCGCAAAAATAGAAACAACTAAAATCGGGAATAAAAATCTCATACCAAAAACTGCGATTATAATTCCCCAAGTTAAAAATCTCATACGCCATTTGTGGCTCATTTTTTCAAGTTTCATCGCATTTACAACGGCGTTGTCAAAGGATAAGCTGATTTCCAAAATTCCTAAAACAATTGCGATAAAAACACAAGTTAGCCCTGTTCCGCCATGTACGTGCTCTCCCCAGAAATAAGCACCGATTAAGCCTACTATTGTTACTATATATGAGCCTAAAAAGTATTCTAACATCAATATTTCTCCTTATTTTACTCCATAATTATATGTAAAAATCCTATTTGTGCAATCATTCATTATTTGTATAATTTGAAAAAATTTTTGTTCCTGTTATAATCGAGGTATGAAAGATATGTTAGATAAAATTCTCCAGATAGAGAAAAAATATAATGAACTTGGCGAAACCCTTTCGGATCCTGCCGTAATTCACGATTATAATAAATTCAGAGACCTTTCAAAACAAAGAAAATCAATGGAAGAAACCGTTGAACTTTATTATGCGTGGAAAAAGGCTGTTGATGCGATTGAAGAAGCCAAACAGATGATGCACGAAGAAAAAGATGAGGAAATGAAAAATTTCCTTAAAGCCGAAATTGAAAGTAATGAAGCAAAACTTCCTGAATATGAACAAAAAATGAAGGTTTTATTATTGCCTCGAGATCCAATGGATGATAAAGATATTATGTTAGAAATCCGTGGCGGAGCAGGCGGAGATGAAGCCAATATTTTTGCGGGAGATCTTGCAAGAATGTATATGAGATATGCAGATAAAAAAGGCTGGCAAACTCAAGTCTTGAGTAAAACAGAATGCGAAGCCGGCGGTGTATCTGAAATTATTATCTCTATAAAAGGTGATGGCGTATATTCTCAATTGAAATATGAATCAGGAGTTCACAGAGTTCAAAGAGTTCCTGCAACAGAATCTCAAGGCCGTGTT
>USJT01000237.1 GCA_900555175.1 uncultured bacterium | reverse complement strand
CGATACTTTAAATCAACAATACTTACGTTTAGCGGCAGATTTCGATAATTACCGTAAAAGACAAGCTCAAGAAAGAGAAAACTTGTTGAAATTCGGTACAGAAAATGCTTTGAAAAAAATGATTGAAGTATTAGACAATTTTGAACGAGGCAAAAAAGCTTTAGAAAATGTTGATGATTGTGCAAAAGTAAAAGAAAGTTTTGACTTGGTTCATAAACAAGTTTTTGACGCATTATCAAAACTTGGACTTGAAGTTATTGACACAGAAGGGAAAGAATTTGATCCGAATTTCCATGATGCGGTTATGCAAACTCCAACATCAGAACATCCTGAACATACTATCATTAACGAGTTGCAAAAAGGATACAAAATGGGCGATAAAGTATTAAGACCTGCCCTTGTTAATGTTGCAACCGCAAAAGATTAAGCTTTTTGGCTTTCAGGATTTACATGATAAAATACAATTATAGAGAATAGGGAAGAATTATTATAAATGGCAGATTACTATGAAATATTGGGCGTATCAAAGAATGCGACCAAAGACGAAATAAAATCGGCTTTCAGAAAGAAAGCAAGAACTTTACACCCCGATGTAAATAAGGCTCCCGATGCGGAGGAAAAATTTAAAGAACTTGGAAAAGCTTATGAAACTTTAATGGATGATAATAAGCGTGCAACTTATGACAGATATGGCGAAGACGGATTAAAAAATGCCGGCTTTGATACAGGCGGTCCGTTTGCAGGCGGTTTTGGAGATTTAAACGACATATTTAATTCATTCTTTGGCGGAATGGGCGGTTTTGGATTTGGCGGCAGACCTGATCCGAATGCTCCAGTTGAAGGCGATGATTTAAGACTTGATATAGAAATCGATTTTGAACAGGCAATTTTTGGATGCGAAAAAGAAATTAAATTTGATCATCTTGAGCTTTGCCCTTCTTGTAACGGAACAGGTACTGAAAAAGGTTCAACCCCACAAACTTGTCCGACATGTCACGGTTCAGGTCAGGTAAAACAGGTTATGAGAACTCCTTTGGGTTCTATTGCACAGATTGTAACTTGTCCTGATTGCCATGGTGCAGGGAAGAAAATTACAAACCCTTGTAAAGCTTGCAAAGGACAAGGAAAAGTTCAAAAAGAAAAGAAAATCAATATTAAAATTCCTGCAGGTGTTGACAATATGTCAAAAATCAGGGTATCTCATGAAGGAGATGCAGGTACAAATGGCGGACCGGCAGGAGATTTGTATGTAGTATTACATGTAAAAGCTTCAGATTACTTTAAACGTGAAGGGAATGACGTTTATTCAAGACTTGATATTTCGCCTGCTCAAGCAGCTTTAGGCGATGAAGTTGTTATAAAAACTCTTGACGGAGAACATAAAATTACCGTTCAGGCAGGTGTTCAAAGCGGTAATTCAATAAAAATTAAAGGTGCCGGTGTTCCGTATATCGCAAGACCTTCTCAAAGAGGAGATCATATAGTAATTGTTGCGGTTAAAACACCTGTAAAACTTTCAGAAGAAGAGAAAAACTTGTACAGAAGATTATATGAAATACAAAAGAATAAAAAACCAGTTCAACAATCTTCTATAATGGATAAAGTTAAGGGAGTATTTCAATAATGTTAAACAAAGGAATTAAAAGCAAAGCAGCAAAATTACTATTGACAGCAACATTAATGCTTGCATTTGTCACACCTGTATTTGCAGCTAAAATTCCTGACAATGTTCAACAATTTATTACCAAAGATTTTCCGAATACTACATTCAGATTTGATGGTGTAATTATATTACCTGATAATACTCTTTATCTTCCGCTTTTTCCTGCAAAAGTTTTAAATCCTGAAAAACTTACGATAAAACAAACTTATCCGTCTGGCAAAACTCTTGCGGCAAAACCTTATATTGTTATTTTAAACAATGATTTTGTCTTGCTTAAAGTTTTAACGGATACAAACGGAAACAAAACAATTTTTAAAATGGCAAATCCGCCAATGGAATTAAGAACAGGTTTGTTACCTCAAGATATGCTTGTTCCAAAGGGATTAATAATTCCTGAAAATATGAAATCCATTGTCGGAAATTTGGAAATCAAAACAGTAAATGATCCGGGAATTCGTGTTGAAAATTCCAAACCTGTCGTAACACAATTAACAGGTTCAACTTTGAAAACACTTTCTCAAATTCCACAATTAAAAAACAAAAATTTCTACGTTTCATCACCGTATTCCAAAAATATTCAAGTTTTAAATCTTGGAGCAAAAACTCCTGAATATTCACTTGCGCAAACAAATGTTCCTATTTCCATGCAGGCTTATAATGATCAATTCTTGCTTGTAACAGCTTATGACAAACCTTCTGTTGATGTTATATCTCTTGCAGATGATCAAATTATTAAACAAATTTATACAAAAACACAGCCTGATGAAATTATTATTGACAAAAATAAAAATATCGCATATATATCAAGTTCGATTGATTCAAGTATTTATGTAGTAAATCTTGAAACAATGACACTTTCAAAGCAAATCAAAATCACAGGAATGTGTGAAAAACTTACACTCTCTGATGACGGAACAAAGTTGTTTTACTATGATAAAAAAACTCGGGATATCTGGGCGATTGAACTTGATAATAACTATTTGTTGAAAGAAATCGGAAAATTTCCTAACGTTTCAAAAATTGTATATACAAATAACAAAATTTACATAACAAGCAGAACAAAAAACAGAATTGCAATTATCGATTATGATACGGTAGGACTTATGGCAGAGGTTGAAATTTGCGAAAAACATATT
>USJT01000236.1 GCA_900555175.1 uncultured bacterium | reverse complement strand
CGTTGCAATACTAATTGCAGCAAGAGTATCTGTCGAATGGTGACCGGCGACCAAAACATCTCCCGCACCAATCAATATAAAACCGAGATTGCCCATAATAATCGGCAGGGCAATATTCAATAATTCCTTAGCATAATACCTAAATTGTACGCTCATACGAGCATGATTATATCACAAACAATTTTAAGCGTTACATTAAGATATAACATAGCATAATTAACCAATTAAATACTTGGGGAATTATTAATTTTTCAAATTCTTAAAATAAGAACTATCACTTATTGCTTTATAAGCACAAGCTATACCGTTATAAGCTTCAGTAGAATTTTGTGAGCAGTACTTATCATTCGCATCATAATAAAAAGTTCCTTTTGCACCCATAGGTAGCAAACGACCATTTTGATCTATTTGAAAGCTAAATACATCATATCCTAATCTATTTGGACGCTTATTAAAGCCATTTACATCAATATGAATATATAACCTATTTCCATTCCATCCCGCACCATTTTCAAAAAATATAAGCATTCCATCATTCGTTACAATCGCGCCATCATCAAAAGAATTTAAATTTGTAACTTTTTCGCCATTTAAAGTAGTATATTCAGGAGTAAAAAACATATACTTATTTCCTATCACTATGCTATGAGTGCCATAAAAAGAGGCTAATTTATCTGCGACAAGAGAGGTTTTCAAATACTTTTGAAACACATGTTTTAAACTTCCTGACTGAGTACCAAGATTTAATGTAGAAATTCTCTCTTCATTATCAGCTTCATACATATCAAGTACCTGCGATATAACAGAATAACCTTTTTTAAAACCTGCTTCCAGCTGACGATTTTGAATATTATTAATTACAGAAGGCATTGTCAATGCAGCAACAACACCAATTATACCTAATGTAATCAACACTTCTGCAAGCGTAAACCCTGATTTATATAATTTAAACCTCATAGCAAACTCCTATTCTATTGTTAAAAATTTTATATTGTATAACCATGATTATACAATAGTTTTAGACAATTTTCAACTATGGGATAGTTTAAAAATTTGTAAATTATTATTTAAAATTCCTTTATGGGTAAAAAAATCTACAAATATGATAAAGTTTTATGCAAGCATTTTGGGAAACGAATTTATGCTTTGCGTACAAATTGCAACTTTACCCAAGAGGAATTGGCTTTCAGAGCAAACATATCTCCAAGCTATATGAGCGCCATTGAAAGAGGAATTACAGACACAACAATATCAACCGCAAAACGGATTGCGAAAGCTCTTAATGTAAATATTGCCCAGCTTTTTGAAAACGATTAAGCGTTATAATCTATTTTATTTCCGACATTTTTAGCTTTTATAGCCTGAGCCTGCATTTTTATACTCTGTGCCTGAGCAGCTACTCGATAATCTTGATCAGAAGGATCAGAAGGTGCCATTGCAGATCTGATTACAGTATTTGCATCATTTATTGTTTTTTGAGGATCGTTAGGATTTAATGAAGGCATTTTAATATCAACATGACCTGCAAAAGGGATTCCGTCAGCATTACGTTCAATAACAATTGAACCTGCTAAAGCACCGCCTGCAGATTTATGAGCAAGCTCGTGAGCATAAATCTCATTATAATTCTTTTTAATCAAAGCATCTTTTTGAGCTTTTTGTTGCTCTTTTTGCTGTTCAATAGGATTTGTAAACCTGTAAAACAAATTAATGCCTGCCATACAAAAACCTCACACACATACTACCTACTAATATTGTAGCACATTATTGTGAGGTTTTCAACCCTTATATTAAGTTATATTCAAGTTTTTTAAGAAATTTATTGTCACCCAAAACTCATTTAATGCTATAAGTTTATAGAGATGCTGAAACAAGTTCAGCATGACAGTATAAAATATTACTTACCAAGGATAATCATTTTTTATCTGCCAACCATCCATAAGAATTTTTTCACCACACATTAAACCTGAGCCATTTTTAGAACAGCCATAACTATTTGATTTTATTTCACGTTCATTTAGTCCATGTCCAAACATAAATAAACCAGGGGAAGAAATCTTATGCGAAACATCTGAAAATGGCTTAGATGTGAATGTAAATACAAAAATATCAACTCCATAAATATTAGGTCGTTTAAAACCGTTTATATCAACATTTATATGCACATGACTATTATCCTGTTTACGCATAGCAATAAATGTGCCATCAGATAGGCTAACTGTGCTTCTATCACTGCCAGAAGAAAAACTCGGCGGATCGCTGTATTTATTTCCATTAGGCATTAGCCCACCATCTTTATTCCAACAGCCTTCATTTTTTCCGCAATACTTTAGAACAGAAAAATTAGAACTCAAATATTTTTTAAAAAAATCTTCTGTACTAAGTGCCCAATCCCAATCAGCAATATCTCCATATTCATTCTGCGACATTAAAATAGATTGCTGCAACGCACTATAAATCTTTTTTAATTGTGTAACAGTTTGACTTTTTCGATAATTTCCAATCAATGCAGGCATTGTCAATGCTGCGACAATACCAATTATTCCAAGAGTTATCAATACCTCTGCAAGAGTAAAAGCTCTTTTCATAAATTCTCCTTTTTGTTCTCTTTTAGGCTACATACATTTTATAATATACCACATAAAATTAACCTGTGGACAATAAGACTACAAAAATTTTACAATTAGGTAGAAATATATTTAAGTTTCGCAAAGCAAAAGGACTATCACAAAATCAACTTGCAGAAGCTTTAGATATATCAAGAGAACATCTTGCAAAAATTGAAACAGCAAAAAGATGCGTAAGTTTGGG
>USJT01000235.1 GCA_900555175.1 uncultured bacterium | reverse complement strand
CAATTTCTTCAAATGAGATTTCTCTGAGTTTTGCAATTTCTTCTGCCACATATTTTACATAAGCCGGATGATTCTCTTGCCCTCTATAAGGAACAGGTGTAAGATATGGGGCATCTGTTTCCAGTAAAAGTTTGTCTGGGGGAACTTCTTTTGTAACTTCTTTTACCTTAACAGCATTTTTAAATGTTACAACTCCGCCTATTGCTATATAAAAACCTTCTTTTATACACTCTTTCATAAATTCTACACTGCCTGAAAAACAGTGCATTATAACTTTAGAATTTTTGTTGTGTTCTTTTAAAATGTCAAATGTATCTTTGTGGGCTTCTCTATCGTGAATTGATATTGGTAAATTCAGTTCATTTGCAAGTTTTATCTGTTTTATAAAAATTTCCTTTTGCAATTCATTAAAACTTTTATCCCAATAGTAATCAAGCCCGATTTCTCCGATGCCGACTATTTTTTTGCTTTGTTTGCAATATTTTCGTATTTTATTTTCAAGTTCTTCACTCCAATCTTTAACTTCTGATGGGTGAAGACCTAGTAAACCATAAACATTTTCATATTTTTCAGATATTTTAAAAACTTCATCAATGTCTGAAAGTTCGGCTGAGGGTAATATTATTTTTTCAACGCCGTTATTTTTCGCTTCTTCGATTATTTCATCGATGCTTAAGCCTTTAATTGTATTGATATGAGAATGTGTGTCTATCATATAAAGATTATAGCACGATTATGTGATATAATTTATTTAGCATGGAAGAGAAGAATTTAAAAATTTCAATAGCTCATTTGTACCCTAAACTTTTAAATCTTTATGGTGATTTGGGCAATATTATTACGCTTACAAAACGTTGTGAGTGGCGTGGAATAAAAGTTGAGTTTGAAGAAATCGGAATTGGTGATTCTATAAAAGAACATGATCTGTATTTTATAGGTGGCGGCCAAGATAAACAGCAACAAGATGTGGCTGGTGAACTATATAAAAATAAAGAATTTTTGCAGGCAGAAAGAGATAAGATGGCTGTTTTCCTTGGAATTTGCGGAGGTTATCAGTTATTCGGACATTATTATCAGCCGTTTGAAGGTGATAAACTTTTAGGAATAAGCTTGATGGATGCTTATACTGTTGCAGGCAAAAAAAGGTTTATTGGAAATGTGACTGTCGAAACTGATTTTTTGTCCCCAAATACGCTTGTCGGATTTGAAAATCATAGCGGTTTGACTTATCTTCAAGGAGATACAAAACCTTTAGGACGCATAATTGTCGGAAACGGAAATAATGGTACTGATAAATTTGAGGGCGGAAGGTATAAAAATGTTTTCGGAACATATTTGCATGGCTCTCTATTGCCGAAAAATCCTCATTTCGCAGATTATTTAATTGAATTGGCACTTGAAAAAAGATATGGTGAAAAGATAAAGTTATCAAAACTTGATGATAGTTTAGAGATAATGACACACAATTCACTTGTAGGAAAGGTTTATTAATATGGAAAGAGAGGCTGTAATGACTTTATATAACCGTTGGTGTACTATTCCTGATAAGATTAGGTTTCTTCTTGTTGGCGGGTGGAATGCAGCTTTTTCTTATATAATATTTGCAATTGCGGTAAGTATATTGGGGCATGAAAATTATCAGATTTGTGTTGCATTACAATGGATAATTTCATCAGTTTTTTCTTTTGTAAATCAGAAACTTTTTGTTTTCTGTACAAAAGGTCATTGGTTTAAGGAATATTTCAAGTGCTGTACTACTTGGGTTTTCAGTTATTTAGTTAACGCTGTTGTTTTGGAATTTATTGTAAGATTTATTTCAAAAAATGTTTATGTTGGGCAGTTTTTCTCGATATTAATTGCATCTGTTGTTACTTATGTGTTGTTTAAATATTTTGCATTCAGACATCACAAAAAATAATTAAATTTCGTGAATATCAAGTTTGTACCCGAGAATTTCACAGATAAGCACCATTTCTGAAAATTTAAGCGTTCCTTTTTCAATTTTTGCGCGGACATTAAATCTGGAGTATTCTTTATCGCTCAGGACACTCATTCTTCTTGCAAGTTCCGCGATTGTAATTTTGTTGCGGAAAAGCAGAAGTCTTACAAGTTCATTAATGTCTGTCTTAGAGTCAATGTCAATATTTATAGCCATTCTTTTATTATAGTTTACATGTTAATACATTGACATTTCTGGTTTAATATATTATAATGTTAATATATATTTAACTAAATAAATAATATTTAACAAAAAATTAAGTAATATTAAGAGGAGCTTTGATTATGAGTTTTTTTACATTAGCTGAAGGGATAGATATTTGGAAATGTAAAAGTTATGCCTTTACGCTGGCAGAAGTCTTAATAACTCTTGGTATTATCGGTATAGTAGCTGCAATGACTATGCCTGCTTTAATTTCAAATCATAGGAAAAAAGTTACTGCGGTCAGATTAAAGCAGTTTTCATCTATTTGGCAGCAGGCTTATTGGGATGTTTACAATGAGAACGGGACCGAAAATTATTTCGGGTCTCTTGTGGCACTTGATGCACAGTCCGCATTTGATTTTTATAATGAAACTTTCGGGAAATTTATAACAACAACTGAAGTTAAAAAATCTAATTATGGGATTGTCGGGGCTTTGCCAAGCGGTTCCGGTTTTTACTTTTACCGGTGGAATGGTGAATATGAAACATTCGGTCGTACATATCTTACTTTTTGTCCATACTATAATGATTGTGTGGAGCTGGCTCAAAATGCTGCCCCTGTTGCAGGTGAAGGAATTGTTGACGAGAAAAAATCATTTGCCTGTTACCTG
>USJT01000234.1 GCA_900555175.1 uncultured bacterium | reverse complement strand
TCTATTGTTTCCAATGCTTGAGAAATCAACATATCAGTTCCTTGAATTTTGTGATTACACAATTCATCAAAAGATTTTTCTCTATATAAGTTGATATTAGGAATTTTTAATTCATCATCAGAATTGAATTTTCTTGGTCCTTCATAAGTGTCTTTCTTCCTTAACATATCAGCATATAATTTGTCGAAAGTCTTGTTATCTTCTGTTCTGTATAGATAAACAACATCATTTCCATCAGTTCTGATTGAAACAGCAAAATCATTTTTTGAATTATAGAACAATACATTAACCATATTATCCAAAACTTTATCGCTGTTTTTATCAATTCCGAAGTAATCAACTTTTTTGAAAGAATGAGCAAATCTTGCAGGTTTCAACTTATCAAATGCAGTCAAAAATTTAAAATCCTTTTTCAACATTGCATACAAGAAATATTTTCCAGGTCCGGGAGTCCAGTCAACTGAATCTAAAATATCACTTGTTTCATTAAATTTTTCTTTTATACCTTCTTCAATCTGTTTTTTAAGCTCTGGAGAAGTTTCACCGTAAGCCTTATAATATGAATTTTCAGAAAGCTGATCTACATTAAATTTTTGTTTGTTTAATTGTTTTACAAGCGGAGATTTGTAACCTTCAAATTTTACAGGTCCTTTAACAATTCCGTCCATCAAATCATTCCAAACAAGCTGGAATGTGCCAACCCAAACTCTGTTAGCCTGAGATGATTCATAAGACATTACAGGCAAAACATCTAAAGTTTTATCCGCTTTTGCCATAACGCTTCCGCTTGCCAAAAGCAAGATACTTAACAATAATACTAGTTTTTTCATCTTTTCTCCTTATTTAACTCACTGCTATTTTATATTCAGAAATCTTAAAAAACTTTTCAAGAAACCTTTTGCATTTTTTTCATGAGGAATATTAGCACACGCATAATATTTTTCATAATTATTTATAATATTTTCAGGCAAATTTTTCCCTCTTTCAAGAATATTCGAAATAAATTCAAGATAATCATCCTGTTCCTCACGGTATAATTTATCTCTTGCGCGAATATCCTCATCAGCCTCATAATGAATTAGAGCATGATAAGCCGCCTGAATACTTTTATCATCAGTATCACGCGGAAAATTTAAAATTGCTTCCCTCACACACATACGAGAAATTAACACCTGACGTATAAGCGATGCAACAAATTGTCTATCTTTTATCAAATCCATTTGTTTACTACACTAACACATCTTGAAGATTTCTGTCAATAAACTTAATCATATCAGTGTAATTACCGTCAAAATAGTTTTCGGCAACAGTTTTAATAGCCTCGGAAGCCATTTCGGATTTGCTCATTGCAGCCTTATAAAAGAATTTTTTCCCAACTTTATAACGTACAAGAACAGATTTTACAGTAAGTCTGTCCATAACGGTTTTTATTGTTGTGTAAGCACGTAAAACACCGTTTGCAGACAAATCATCAACAATATCTTGAATGGAAATATCTCTATCTTCATCATTCTCAGTCAATTTCCAGAATGAATTTAAAATATCAATTTCCAACTTGCCGCACACCATATATTCCTCTACTTTCTTTGTTTCATTGTCAACTACTAATATTGTAACATAAAATCATTTTATTGCAACTACATTTTACAAAAATCGTTACAATCACTGAATGTTCAGAAGATCTTCTTCTTTTTTGAAATTTGTTTTTCTTTTTCTCAATTTTAAATTTTTCTTTTTTGTTTTCTCTGGTACATTTCGATATGCATTATCTAAAGAAATTTTAGTTAAAGCAGTACCTTTTCTCCTATCATAAAAAGTTAGCCAAAAGCTTCTGTTCACATTATCAACAGCGAAAGACACACGGCCTGCAAACTTGTCACCAGGACGAATTTGCTTAAACATCAACTTTGTATCGCCAAAAATTGACGGTCTGAAAACCGAATTGTAATCATTCACTAAAGCCATATCAAGACCTGAAAATGTCTTGTCAGACATATTTGAAATCATAACAGTAAGTGTAATCGTATTAACTTCACCGAAAGGATCTTTTTCATGTTTAATATCACTTATATGAATATCAAGACCTGGGTAAAACATTTCATGCTGCATTAAAGCGGATTCTTTATAAACAGGCAAAGGAACCGAAGTATTAATTTTTACTCTTATTTGATCTCCGGGAGCAATCAATACATCACTTCCCTTTCTTATCAATGCCAGACCAAGCCCGATTGCGCCACCAACAGCAGCACCGCCTGCAACAGTATAACCTTGAGATGCAATAGCAGCTTCCAAGCCTAACCAATTCAATGCCATCAAACCGCCAACAGCACCACCTGCCAATGTATAACCGACATCTTGTGCTACAATTTTTGAAGTTTCAGCAATAGGATGAAGCTTCGTTGACATTTTACCCTCAATAGGGATTTCACGTCCATCAGGTGTAACCAAATAGTCAAAATCCAATGATATCCATGCCTGACGACCAAGACGTTTTGCATCCTCTGTTTGAGAAATCCGACCATGAGCAATAGTTCCTTTCGGGATAATTACCCCAGTATCGCCCATAACTTCATCAGTAACTTCTGCAAAAAATTCATCACCTTCCATATTAATGTTACTGTCAAGCACCTGAGAAACTGTCATATTAATAACATCTTTTCTCTCCAAATGTTCAACTTTTCCTGTAAACAACTCTTTTTGAAGTTGTTGCTCATAAGTATCAGATTTTTCTGCATGACCTTCTAACACTTCAGCGTAAGCCAAGGAGTTACAAGACAAAAAAGAAACTAATAATAATGAGGGAACAAATCGTTTCATATCAGAATGATACAACA
>USJT01000233.1 GCA_900555175.1 uncultured bacterium | reverse complement strand
AGCTGAAATAACTTTTACAACAACTTCACCTTCTTCAGGCGGTTTTACCATAACTTCTTCTAATTTTATATTTTGAGGTCCGTAATATTGAATTGCTCTCATTTTTTTATCTTTGCTTACGTTTTTTGCAAGCACCTTTCATTAAAGATTTTTCCTAAGTATCACTGTTATTTATTTTAATACAAGCTTTCATAATCTTATTAGACATAGTATCATCAAAAGCTTTTTGAATTTCATCAAGTTTATATTCAGTTGAAATATTATTAACTTTAACTTTTCCTGTCCTTAACAATTCAAGAGAATCTTTCAAATCATCAGGCGATGGAGAATAACTGCCAAGGACTGTTAATTCTCTATAATAAATTTCATTGTTAGGATAAGAAGATTCATCATGTGGAGTACTTGAGAATACAAGTATTTTCCCTCCGTTTCTAACATATTTTAAAGCTGTATCTATTGCTTTATCAGCACCTGATGTCATAAAAATACAATCTGCTTTATATTCATCAGGCAATTTTCTGACATCATAAGCATTTATCCCGAAAGATTTTAACAATTCAATTCTTTCTTCCAACAAATCGCAACCTTCAGCATCATAGCCAAAAGCTCTTAGAGCTTGAGCAGACAAAATTCCGATAGAACCAAGTCCGACAACTAAAGCTTTATCGCCTTTTAATAAATTTGCTCTTTTTACGGCTCTTACAATACAGCCTAAAGGTTCATAAAAAGATGCTTCAACTTCTGAAAGATTATTAGGTTTCAAATGAGCTACATTTTTCAAATGTTCTTCACTCAAATAAACATATTCAGAAAATCCACCAGGTCGAATATTGGTAGATTTAAAATGTTCACACATAGAAACATTTCCGTGCTTGCAATAAACGCAATTTCCACATGGAATATGGTGAGATGTAACAATAACATCTCCGCATTTAAAATTGGTATCTGAATTTATATCAACAATTTCTGCAACAATTTCATGGCCGAGAACTGTTCCGTCATGTGCAATTTTATGTACAAATTTTACGATATCAGATCCGCAAAGCCCGCATACCAAAACTTTTACAATTGCGCCTTTTCTTCCGTCTAATTTTACATTTTCGGCATTTTTTAATACAATTTTATCTTTATCTATTACTGCTATTCTCATATTCGCCTCGCACAAAAAATTTTATCACAAACTTGAAAAGATAAAAAATAAATTATATAATAAGTATATGACAGTAATAAGAAGATTAAAATGTTTTGATGCTCCTAAAATAAAAAAAATGATTTCTTATCTATCTAATGAAGATGGAGAGAAGTTTTCACGTGCACTTACGCAAGATGCTTTACTTATTTTGCACAACTTGCTGCCGTTAAAATTCAAATTTTTACCTGTGTCATATATTTTATTAGAGCGAAATGAAATATTAGGCCTGATTACTGTAATCCCGACAAGAGGAAACCCATATAAAATTAATATATCAAGACTTATTTTCAGACAAAATATGTATGATGTCGGGAAAAGACTTGTAGAATTTGTAATTGCAAAAATCGGAGCTGAAGGAGCTTCTTCATTCATAGTTACGGTTGATCAATGCCACGATGAATTGCTTAACTTGTTTATGCAAGGTTGCGGATTTAGACAATGCAGTTATGAAAATCTTTGGAAACTTGAAAATTTCAAACCTGCAACAGATGCAAAAGCAAATTTCAGATACTGCCAAAATTCTGATGCAAAACAAGTTGCACACCTTTATAATAATGAGTTAAACAACCTGTATAAACCATCGCTTGAGAGAATACCTGATGAATACAAAGACCCGATATTTGCAGGTATGACAAACTTTTATAAAAACAGATATGTGCTTGAAGAACCTTCTTGCCATAGAATTATTGCCTATTTATCAATTACAACAAGCGATAATTTGAATTTTATAATTGATATGTCTTTAAATGACGGCTATAATGTTCCGTATGACGAAATTTTAAACTTTGCACTTTCTGAAATTTCAAGAAGAAAAACAACATTTTATGCGTTTTTAAAACAATACACAAAAAATGCAGACATTTTAGAAAAATATTTGCACGAGAGAAATTTAAACTGTATTCAAACTCAATGCGTCTTAATTAAAGATTTTTATAAACAAGTAAAACAACCTGAAAATGTTTTACAAATTTTCCAATTCGGAGAAAACAGCCTGTTTACATCTGATTAATTGAAATTTACTTTATGTAATTTATTCTAATTTAAAATTTTTATTTGTGCTAAAATTTAGGAAAGAAAAGAGGCAGGATATGAATAAATTACATATTTATCTTGATAAAGATATTAACAAAGATTTAATTAAAACAAAAAAAATTGCCATAATTGGCTTCGGTTCACAAGGCTACGGTCAATCTATGAACCTTAAAGACAGCGGATGCGATATCGTTTTAGGTTTACGCTTGGGCGGAAATTCTGATGTAAAAGCAAAAGATTACGGATTTCGTACAATGTCTATTGAAGATGCCGTAAAATACGCTGATATCGTACAAATTTTAATTCCTGATGAAATTCAGGCAGAAGTTTACGAAAAACAAATTAAACCTTTTATGAGAAAAGGTCAATATTTGATGTTCTCTCACGGTTTTAATATTCACTATAAAAAAATTGTTGCACCTGAAGGGGTTAACGTAATTATGGTTGCGCCAAAAGGCCCGGGACACACTGTAAGAAGCGAATATCAAATCGGAAGAGGCGTTCCATCTTTAATCGCTGTATATCAGGACCCATCAGGTGATTCAAAAGAACTTGCACTATCTTATGCTTCAGCAATCGGCGCAGGCAGAGCAGGAATTATTGAAACAACATTC
>USJT01000232.1 GCA_900555175.1 uncultured bacterium | reverse complement strand
GCTCTTGCGTACTCCTGAGCCGAATCGAAACCTGCATTGATCATGTCCAGGAAATTAGGCTCAATCTCAGTTCCCAGAGTCTCAACTTTGAGATTGGCAATGCCTTTGACATCAACAGAAGAAATGAATGTACCATGTTCAGGCACTTCCCCGGTATAACCAGGAGCAACCAAATAGATACTCTTGTTTTCCTCCATTTCAATCTTTCTGTCAACCTCTGCCAGTCGGCTTTGGAAGTCCTTCAACTTGGCATTAGATGCCTCAACTGCTTTTTCTGCAGAGCTTACTTCGGAATTTGCATCCTCGAGTGCCTTTTTGGCATCATCGAAAACCTTCTGAACTTCTTTAAGAGTTTCCTTCCTGATCTCCAAAATCGAAGTTGCTTCTGCCAATTCCTGCTGCTCACTGGAGAGTCCAGAAACAATAGTATTTCTTTCTCCCTTCAGTTCTTCCAAAGAATAACCCTTTTCTTCAACAAGAGAATCAACCTGTGCAACCTTAACTGGTTCTACCACATGCTGAATCACAGCCTTCTTAGATGCTTTTGCTTTTCTTCTCATCTTTTTTTCAGCCTCCATATCATTTTCTTTTAATGCATTTTTGAGTTCACTATAAATCTTTGTGTTTGGACTAAACACTTTTTGCAGTTGTTCCAAAAATTCTTCCCGGGTAGAAAAGCTAAGCTTCCTCTTCACAAACAATTCCTGCGAAGATAAATGATCACGAATAATATCAGATACCAGTACACCATTAGCGACAGCCTTGCCATGCTGATTAAAAATAGCCATAATGTTTTTTCACCTCAAATATTTTTTTACTGTGTTGTGTCGGACTAGTTGAAAAAAGGTAAAAATCAAAATTAGACCAAATGTCAACTATAATATATTATACCATCATTTCTTATTTATGTCAACGTTCAAACTAAGTCTTTCCAATTCTGTTATCTTTTCATCATATAATTGGTTTAGTTTAACTAATCTTTCATAAGATAACTTATCAATTAATTCTGGATTTCTTTCAATTTCATCTAAAATTTCATTTTTATACAAATGATTTTGAGTATCTTTTTGTAAAGACTCCATAAAATTATTTATCTTCTGTTCACTAACTTTTGTTTCTTGTCCTTCAACTAAAAGTTCTGGATGAATGAAAATTGATTTTACAAAATCTATTATTTTATCAATTATTTTCATGTCTTCTCCTTTTTGCTTTATATACATACTTATTTTTCTTCACTTTTTCCGTTTTTTACCTTTGCTATTTTTTCTTCTTTTTCTTTCTGGATTCTTTCAATTCTAGCCTTAAGTTCTTTTACATATTCTCTCTTTTTGTGTGCTTTTCTTCTTTCTTCTTCTATCATATCTTGAGATATTTCATCATGTAATTCTTCTTTGTCTTCAACATCACCTTTATCATCTATTTCTTCTTGTTCTCCAGTCTCTTCTTTATTCTCTCCTTCTTGTTCTTCACCATCTTTTTTATTTGGAACTTGCACTCGTTCACTACTAATATCAGCATAAGAATCAATAAATGAATCATCATCAAAAGCAAGTTCCTCCTCAGTTGGAGGAGCAACACCTACCTGTGTTTGTCTTATTAATGTTTTGGTTTTTCTTATTAAGTTTCTACAATAATTCTCAAAATTCTCTATGTGATTAGCTGCTTCAACTCCATCTAAACCAATAGCCTCATTTCTTGCTAATTTTCTTACTTGATCAATCTGTTCATTTTTTACAATAAATATTCTTGCATTTACTGCATTAAAATTTTCTAAAATTGATACATTTGCATTCTCTATTTTAAATATAACATATCCTGCATATAAATCCTTACCAATCTCACATTCTAATATATCATAATCAGGATTATCTCTTTTTAACGATCTAACAAGTCTTTTAAAACCTTCCATTTTTTTACTTACTGTCATCACATAATTGCTACGACTTTGTTTTAAATTTTGTGGATTATCATCAAAAAAATCCTTTCTTTCTTTTTCAGGTCTAAATATTCCATCATCAGAAAACTTAACATTTAAAGAATCCATCAAATCTTCAAAACTATCAAACCTTTTAATTGCTTGTTCTAAAGGTGCAGTTGCAGGTGTCTTTAAATCCATATATTTAATAAAATCTTCATACTTTTCTTTTATTTCTTGATATTCAATTGTATTTTCAAGTGATTTTAATCTTAAAGCTTTTTCATATACTTCTTTTACTTTTTCAAAATCACCTTGTACTTTATAACTTGCTGCTAAACTTTCAAATACTTTAAATACTTTAGGATTTGTAAATTTTATACTATCTTTATTTGTTGATAAAAAGCGTATAACAGATGCATTAATTAAATTTTGATATTGCTCAATGTCTAAATACATATTTTGAGATTGCATAATTAATAAATTCATTATATCATCTCTGTTTATATCATCCGCATCAGCAACTTTCTTTGCTATAATTTTAGATATATATTCACTTGTCATTCCTTTTGTTGAAGTTCCTGGATTTCCTAAAATTGAAGCATATATTGTTGCAATTTCATTTTCCATATTGTCTTTATCTTTTTTTGTTGTCATATTACTTTCTCTTATATCTTCTGCCATTAATTGCAAGGTTTCATTTATTGGTTCATATTTTGAAACTTCTTAATTGAATTTTTTTACCACTTGCTTTTTTATTTTGAATTAACATATTATATTGTCTTTTTATGTTTGATGCTTTTGATTTTTTTTGTTTTTCATTTAATTTTTCTTCTGTTGCTAAATCTTTTCCAAAAACAAATTCATTTATTAGATCAATTAATTCAGGTATTTTCATATATTTAATATTGTATAATGAATACAAAACATTAT
>USJT01000231.1 GCA_900555175.1 uncultured bacterium | reverse complement strand
TGGCTATGTGCGTAGCACCCGACCGACCAGAATGGGCGGTCATATTGTTCAAGGTCACATTGACGGAACCGCAAAATATTTAGGTGATATGACTTTTGAAGTGTCAAAAGATTTGGACAAATACATTGTCTACAAAGGTTCAATCGCAATAAACGGAGTAAGCTTAACAGTTTCTAAAAGCCAAAATAACACTTTCTCTGTTGCAATTATCCCGCATACATTAGAAAATACAAACCTTAAATATCTTAAAACAGGTGATTTAGTAAATATTGAAACAGATATTTTAGGAAGATATGTTGAAAAATTTTTATCAACGAAAAATAATAATATTACGGAAGATTTTTTGAAAGAAAACGGGTTTATATAAAAATGGAAAATTTCAAATTTGATAGCATTGAAGATGCTTTAGAAGATTTTAAAAACGGCAAAATGATTATCGTTGCTGACGATGAAGACAGAGAAAATGAAGGTGACTTGATTTGTTCAGGTCAAATGGTTACACCTGAAATTATAAAATTTATGGCAGAAAACGCAAAAGGGCTTATCTGCCTTGCAATCGCACATGAAATAGCTGAAAAAATGAATTTACCGCAAATGGTAGAACAAAACAGCGAATCAATGAAAACAGCTTTTACCATAAGCATTGATGCCGCAGAAAAATTTGGGGTAACAACAGGAATTTCAGCATTCGACAGAGCAAAAACAATTCAAGTATGTATTGCACCTGATGCTCAACCGTCAGATTTGCGCCGTCCGGGACACATGTTTCCTTGCGTTGCAAGAAAGGGCGGAGTGCTTACCCGTACGGGACATACTGAAGCGGTTGTTGATTTAGCAAGATTATGCGGACATATTCCTGCAGGTCCGATGTGCGAAATTATGAGCAAAGACGGACACATGGCAAAACGCGATGAATTGTATGAATTTGCACAAAAACATGGGATTAAATTTATTTCTGTTGCAGAATTGATTGCATACCGTTTAAAATCAGAAAAAATTGTAACTCGTGAGGCTGAAGCTCATCTTCCGACACAATTTGGGGAATTTGAGATTTACGGCTACCTAAACCACTTAACAGGTCAAGAAAGTGTTGCATTAGTAAAAGATAACGGCTCTGATAAAATTCCGCTAATCCGTGTTCACAGTGAATGTATGACAGGAGATATTTTCCACAGCTTGAAATGTGATTGCAATTACCAACTTCACAGCGCACTTCAAATGATTAATGAATACGGCAAAGGTGCTTTGATTTATATGAAAGGTCATGAAGGCAGAGGCATCGGTATAATTAATAAAATTAAAGCTTATCACCTTCAAGAAGAAGGACAAGATACAGTTGAAGCAAATCTTTCTTTAGGATTTAAAGCAGATTTAAGAGATTATGGCATGGGTGCTCAAATAATTAGGGATTTAGGATTTAACAATTTTAACCTGATTACAAATAACCCTAAAAAAATCATCGGTTTGAAGGGTTACGGATTAACTGTACATGATATAGTTAAAATACCACCGTATATAAATAAGTTTAATAAAAAATATATGGAAACCAAAAAAGATAAAATGCATCACATGCTTTAATTTAAAATAAGGAATTAGGAAATGGCAATTGAAAACAACAACTTTGAAGCAAGACTATTAACAAAAAATGACTATAAGGCATTTGTAACCGTTTACAATGACTTTAGAGACAGAGCTGTTGATGAATATAAGTTTGAACTTGAACCTTTAGGGTTTGATGATTTTATCGATGCAGTAGAAAAAAAACTTATTGAATGTCTTGTGCTTTTTGATAATACAATTCCTGTTGCATTCCTTGTTTATACAACTGCAATTTCAGAAGCTATTGAATTAAATATTATTCACTCTTTCAAAATGGGAAATATGGTTGAAAGAGGAATGTATTTGATTAAAAAATTCTTAGAGCTTACAAAAGCTGAAAGATATGACAAAGTTGTTTGCTATCCTATGCTTGGAGAACAAAAAAATCTTATCGGAGATATTGCACGTTACGGCTTCAAGTTTGTAGGTATAGCTGTTTTAAGATTTATGATGACAGGAACAAATTCCAGAGATATTTTGAAAATTACTCAATTATCAGAGCTTGATAATGATTATAGACTTGTTGATTGGCAAGACAAATATTTTGAAGATGCTGTGGAAGTTGTTCAAGAAGGTTTTGAAGATTCAGCAGACGCCTTGTTTGACCCGAGATTTAAGTCAATCGAAGGCACTCGCGATATAATTACAAAAATTGTAAGAAATATTTATGCAGAATTTTTGCCTGAAGCAACAACCGTTATGCTTTACAATAACATTCCTGTCGGTTTTTGTTTTATGAATTTAACAGGTGGCAGAATTGCTAATATTCCGATTGTTGCAATCAGAAAAGAACATCAAGGCAAAGGATTGTCAAAACACATGTTGAAAAAATCCGTTGAAACGCTAATCCGTATGGCAGATAACGGCGAACGTCCGATAAGCGAAGTTAATACGACAACTGAAACAAATAATTTCCAAGCCTTGAAAATGTACAGACATCTCGGATTTAAAGAAGATTACAATTACCCTCAAGCATATTTACCGATTAAAGATTAATTTTCAATAAATTGTTATCTGCTGGACAAAGATTAAAAAATCATTATAATTAAATCTATGGCAGATTTAAATTTGGGGCATTTAATATCAAAATTTGTTAATTATCAAGCAATTAACAGCCAAAGAAATGCGGCTGCTAATAAGCCTGCCCCGCAAGCATTTACTCCTACCCCTGCTCAAACATCGACTGCCAAAAGTATTGCAGGTTCAATTGCCTCCCCGCAAATGGCAAATATGGCAGGAGTTGACCAATCTGTT
>USJT01000230.1 GCA_900555175.1 uncultured bacterium | reverse complement strand
GCTATTGTGTCAAATTCTTGTAAAATATTCATAACTTGATTATAGCGCAAAAATGGAATACATATTTACAAGTGTTATGAAACATTAAAATACATCGGTTTTAATAGGGTTTTTAAATTTGGTAATATTGCCTTGGAACAGAAGTTTTACGGTTCCGACAGAGCCGTTTCTGTGTTTTGCAATAATAATTTCTGATTCCCCTTTAGATTGAGCTTTTGCTGCTGCATCTTCTTCACCGTCTTCTGCTTTTCTGTAATATTCATCACGATATATAAACATTACGATATCGGCATCCTGTTCGATAGAACCTGATTCTCTCAAATCTGAAAGCATCGGACGTTTGTCTGTTCTTGATTCAACCGCACGGGATAACTGTGAAAGAGCTATTACAGGAACGTCTAACTCTTTTGCAAGAATTTTCAAACCTCTTGATATCGCAGAAATTTGTTGCATTCTGTCTTCTCTGCCTGAGCTTTCCATTAACTGAAGATAGTCAATTAAAACGAGGCCCAAATCTTTTTCTTCCATTTTTAATCTTCTGCATTTTGCACGAATATCGGTAATTGTACAACCTGAGGTATCATCAATATATATTGGGGCTTGTGCAAAGGCATTCATTGCTGTTGCTAATTTTTCCCAGTCTTTGCTTTGCATATTACCTGTTTTAACTCGTTGTGAATCAATTTCTGCTTCTGAGCATAACATACGTTGCATCAACTGATCTTTTGACATTTCAAGAGAGAATATCGCAACAGGAACTTTTGCTTTCAAAGCTACGTTTTGAGCAATATTCAATGCAAGAGCTGTTTTCCCCATTGCAGGACGTGCTGCAAGGATTATCAAATCTGATTTTTGCAAACCGTTTAGTATCGCATCGAGTTCGTAAAAATCTGTTGGAACACCTGTTAATTCATCTTTATGTTCATAGCGATATTCAATTTTTTCGTAAGTATTCAATACCAAATCTTTTACGTGAACCAAATCTGATGTTGCTTTTTTGGAAGCTATATCAAATATAAGTTTTTCGGCACTGTCAAGAGATTGGTCAATCGGGTTTACGTCATAACCAAAAGAAACAATTTCAGAACCTGCATTAATCAAAGCTCTTTTTATGGCTTTTTCCTGAACTATTTTTGCGTAATATTCAATATTAGCAGTTGTAATTGTTTTGTAGCATAAATCATTGACAAAAGCACGACCGCCGATTGTTTCCAGTTTTGAATTGTAATTTAATACATCGGAAACGGATACGATATCAATTCTTTCATTGTTGTTAAACAATTGGAGCATGGCATCATAAATATATCTGTGTGCAGGTTTGTAAAAGCTTTCAGGTTTTAAAATTTCAACAACCTTTGTAATAACGTTCGGGTTAACTAAGATTGCACCTAAAACAGCTTCTTCCGCTTCAATATTTTGCGGAAGCATTCCTAAATTATTTTCTTTTTCTTTAACAGCCATGCCTGATTTTCTCCTATTACTTCATGATATTACATAAAAATAAAAATTGCATGTAAAGATTGTTGACAATTTTTTTTTATTATTCAAAATCAATGTTATGAGCAATATATTTTTAAATTTAAGGGCATCAATTTTGAGTGCCAAATCACAATTACCCTACGAAATCGGTAAAATTCTATTGAGAGAGGCTATCCAAATTTCGTCTGCTGAATCTTGTACGGGGGGGTTAATAAGTTCAAGATTAACTGATGTTTCAGGCAGCTCTGCTTATATAAAGGCTAATTTTGTAACTTATTCAAACGAAGCTAAACATAAGATTTTGAATGTTTCGCCTGACACCCTAAAAACTTATGGAGCAGTAAGCAAGGAATGTGCAAGAGAAATGGCTGAAGGATTATTCAAGTTGACAGGCAGCGATTTGGTAATCTGTACAACAGGAGTTGCAGTGAGAAAAAACCGGTCGGACTAATGTATGCCGCTTGCGGATTTGATGAAAATATTCAGGTTAGAGAATTCAAACTGAACCCGGGATATTCAAGAAGAAATATGAAATTTATGTTTTCGGAAGAAGCGTTGAAATTTGTTCTTGAAACAATTAAATAACAACAAATAATAAAAATGTTATTTCATTATAATTTCAGCGATAACTTCAGGGAACTGTTCCATCAACATTTCTGTGAATTGTTTTGTGTCCATTTGAGTTATTACCAATGATAATAAGTCGTTTGGCAATTCTTTTAGCATATTTTGAATATACTCAGGTTCAATAACCGACATTGCCTTAACAACTTCGGGTTGTTGTTTTTCTCTGTTTATAATTTTTGTATATGCATCGGCGTCAAAAAGTTGGAACCATTCTTCATGCTCTTTGCCTAATGACAAGACAAGCTGTTGCTTTTGAGTCGGCTGAAATGCCATTAGTGCATCTTTGTATTGAAGCGGATTTAATTCGCCGAATTCTTTTGACAAATCATAACTTTTCATATTTTCATGCGATTCTCCGGTAATTTGTTCCAAAACTTGAGCTACATATTCTTCCGGAATTGATTGCATGTGTTTTAAAATTTTGTTTTTATCTATATCAGTACTTGTTAGAAATTTGTTTAACTGTTCATCAGGCATAAATTTTACGACTTCTTCCTGTGAAAACATTTCAAATACTGTGTTTACAAGCTGTTCTGCAGGAAGTTCTTCAAGAAGTTTCATCAATTTGTCTTGTGTGAAAAAGAATAAGCCCTGTAATAAATCTTTTTCTTCCATTTCGGGTAAAAATTCCTGAAGCTGTTGAGAGGTCAATTCTCTCAAAATCATATATTTGTTTTCTGTGTCAGCCAAGTCAAACAATTCCATAACAAGGCTTGTATTGCTTGTTAATTCTTTTGCAAGCTCAATTGCATATTGGTT
>USJT01000229.1 GCA_900555175.1 uncultured bacterium | reverse complement strand
TATACAGGCTTAATCAGATGTGAACACTGCGGTTGTCTTTTGACGGCAGAACTCAAAAAAGGCAAATATATCTATTATCACTGTACAGGCAACAAAGGTGGTGATTGCAAGCGAGATTATATCAATGAAACAAAGATTGATAAAGCTATTGCAGAAGTTTTAAAACTCATAATCATTCCAACGGAAGTAAGACAAAAAATTGCAAATGAGTTAAAAGTTTTACATGACAAGAAAAACGGCTATTCAAAAGAAGTTAAAGCAAATCTTCAAAAGCAGATAACAACATTAGAAAATAGAATTGAAAATGCGTTTGAACTCAAACTGGACGGAACTATAACTCATGAATTTTGGAAAAAGCAAAATGACAAATGGCAGGCTGAAAAAGATAAAATGTACATTCAGCTTGAGGAAATCAACAAACTAGATAAGCAGTTTTATGAGCAAGCTGACGCACTGCTAAGATTTACAGACAATGCGTACGAATATTATTTAAAAGGCAGTATTGCTCAACGCAGAAAAATTTTAGAAATAATCAGCGAAAAAATCACATACAAAGATAAAACTTTTAATCTGATACTGAAGCCTGTGTTCCAAACAATCGTAGAAAATCAGTATATTTTGAAAAGCGTGAGCGGGAGCGTTGCTGAAAGCATAAGCTCATTCGCTCCGAAAAACGCAAACAATCGAACTCTGGAAAACGGCATTAAAAAAGGGCTTGAAGGTGATTTAAGCCCTAATGTACGAAAAAACTCCCCAGGTTGGACTCGAACCAACAGCCTACCGGTTAACAGCCGGTTGCTCCGCCATTGAGCTACTGAGGATTATTCTCCGCAACTTAAATCAGTTGGGGCTTATGTGATTATTATATACTAAAAAATTTTTATTGTAAAGTCTTTTTTTTATATTTTTTTTATGGATTATGCTTTTTTATTTGAATATGAGGATTAGCTCTCTGTGCTTATGTTTGAGAGCTTTATCAAATTTTTGAACTCCGGATAATGCTCGCTTAGTTCTGTAAATGTTCCGATATCAATTATTTGTCCGTCTTTCATGTATATAAGTTTGTTGCATGCTTTTAGGGTAGATAATCTGTGTGCTATTGCAATAATTGTCTTTGACGAACTGATTGTTTTAAGCATGTCTGTAATTTCATGCTCAACTTGAACATCCAGTGCTGATGTTGCTTCATCAAGAATAATTATTTCTGGATCGCGATAGAGAGCTCTTGCAATTGCGAGGCGTTGTTTTTGACCTTGAGATAACCCGTTTGAACCTACAATTATATTGGAATCTATTCCTTTAGGGTATTCTTTTATAATGTCATATAACTGTGCGGCTTTTAAGGCTTTTATTACGCCTTTTTCATCGATTGTATCACAGCCCCAGGCAATATTTTCTTTTATTGATTTATCTAAAATATTTATTTGTTGCGGTACATAACCTATTATGTGTCTGAATTGGGCAAAATTGGATTGAGTAAGCTCTGTTCCATCAACAAATATTTCGCCTGAATCTTGAGGCAAAAGTCCTGTTATAACGTCAGCAAGGGTGCTTTTCCCTGCCCCTGAAAGACCTATAATCCCGATAAAATCACCTTTGGTTATTTCAAAGGAAATATTATTAAGTACAGGTTTTGAAGGATTATACGAAAAATTAATATTTTTAAGTTCTATTTTGTGTCTGAATTCTATTTTATCAGTTGTTGTGTAATCCGATTTTTTGAAATTTGCAAGATTACATTTTTCAAATTCTGTATTAATATCTTTTACGATTGTTCTTGTACTATTAATATTTATTATAGAAGATTGAACTCTGTTTAGTGCCGGTGCAATTCTAAACAATGCCGCAATTATTATTGAAAAAGATGCGACCATGACTGAAGAATCTTGGTTTGATGAAGTTTGAAATGTAATTATACATGCCAAGATTAAAAGAGCTGTTACAACAAGCATTTCTATAATATATGGCGGTATAGAATTATAAAATCCTTGTTGCATTTGAATTTTTCTAAGTTGATTTTCATTATGAATATATTTGTCATAGAACAATTTTTCTGCGGAAAGGATTTTTAATTCTTTAATATTATTTATATTTTCTAATAGAGCGGATTTATAATCCTTGTAAATTTTATTCATTGTAGAGGCAAGAGATGTCATTTGTTTTTTGAAAAATTTATTTTGCAAATATATTGAAGCGATTGTGAATATTAGTGTCCCAATTGCAGGAATCGGAAATTTAATAAACAAAAGTCCAATAATCATGATTATGATTATTATATTTGTCAAAAGGTTCAAACCTCTCATTATAAAGCCGTCTACTACAATATTGCAAAGTGTTTCGACAGTGTGTAATTTTACGCTGTTTGAAGTTTTCATTATATCTTTATACGGAGCATAAAGATAATATTCCATAAATTTTGATGTAATGTCTTTTTTCCAATTGCTGATAAATTTATTTTGAACATATTGAACATAAATCATAAACAGGTTTTTTGCTATAAATATTAAAAGAACGCAAAGTCCTATAAGCAGACCTGTTTTTATATTATTTTCAAGTGTAAAGTAAGGAATATGAATAACTTTATTAAAGTTTTCTGGACTAATTATAAGTAGCATGAAAGGATAAATTAGAGCTACTCCGACCAGTTCAAGTAAACCTGCAATAAATGATAAAATCGTAAAACCGAATAAGGATAGATATTTCCCTTTTCCGTAATAAGTTATAAATTTTCTATAATTTTCAAGTTTCATATAAACCTTATAAAATAATTAAGATAATAGCATTATTTTTTAATATAATATATAATCATGGTAAAGGAAGGAGTTAATTATGTCAAATCCGATATTAAATGAAGATAGGTTTTCCGCA
>USJT01000228.1 GCA_900555175.1 uncultured bacterium | reverse complement strand
TATTAATATAAATTATTAATTATAAAATAAGTTTAATAAGTTTAAAATGACAAAATATAATAATAATAAATTTTTCCTATAACATAATATATGTTATAAAATTGACATTATATAAGCTTTTAAGTTATAATTTATTATACTTGTTAAAATTTATAAAAGGAGTGTAGAAATGGCACAACAGTTTAATGCTCAAAATATTAAAAAACGAACTTCTGTTTTAGTTTTTTTGAAAGGCTCAACTGCACCTTTAGTTTTGTATGTTGAAAAACCTGATGAACTTTATGCAGAACTTCAACAAGCAATAAAAAGCTCTGCTGCTACTTTGATTGAAAAAGATACTTTAGGTCCTTTGAAAAAAGTTTGCTTTATCTCAAATCAAATTGCAGCTTTGGCTATTCAAGAAGAACAGTATGTAGGATAATTTGTCATGAATTACAAAATTTCAATCGAAGATCTGGAAAGCTCTTCGTCAAAAGAAATTGATTTTCATTTCGAGGATAAAATTGAAGGAATAAATTGCGTACCTCCCATAACTGCTGATTTGAAAATAAAATCTCTTGGAGAATTTATTGAAGTTAGCGGAAATGTTAAGGGAATTGTAAAACTTGAATGTGATTTATGCTTAAAAGAATTTGATTATAAACTAGATTTCCCTCTGGAAGAAATGTTCGCGAAAAAGTCTTTATTAGAGGATTACGGGCAAGAATTTGAGCTAAAAGACGGACAGTTTGTAACAGATTTGAATGGCGCAGATGAAATTGATATTTATGACTTATTGTATCAATCTGTAATATTAAATTTACCAAATAAAAAAGTTTGTGGTATAAATTGTAATGGGGATAAATTTTTAAAAGAAGAAAATTTATCCGATCCGAGATTAGATGTCTTCAAAAACATCAAAATCGAAGGAAAGTAAGAAATATAAGTAGTATAAGAAAATAAAAAGGAAAAAGAAAAATGGCAGTACCTAAGAAAAGAACAGGACACTCAGCACAAGGACACAGAAGAAGTAACTGGAAAGCAACAAAACCGGAAACTACAAAATGCCCTAACTGCGGAGCAACAGTATTAACTCACACAGTATGCACAGCTTGCGGAACTTATAAAGGAAAACCTGTAAGCTTGAAAGATCAAGTTGAAGAAACAGCAGTAAAAGAAGAAAAGAAACCTGCTAAAAAATCAACTAAAAAAGCTGCAAAAGCTGAAGAACCAAAAGTTGCAGAAGCTAAAGCAGAAACAGCTTCTGAAGAAGTAAAAGCAGAAGACAAAACTTCAGAAACAGAAGAAAAATAATTTTAACGAATGGTTGAAAGGTTCAACCTTTTAACCATTCGGTTTATCAACCGTTAAACTAGATTTGAGAGGGATAAGATGACAAGAATAGCAATAGATGCAATGGGCGGTGATCACGCACCTCACGAAATTGTAGCAGGGGCTGTATGGGCAGCAAAAGAATACGGCGTAGCAATTGAACTTGTCGGTAAGCAAGATAGGATTGAACAAGAGCTCGACAAAATTTCTCATGAAGGTTTTATGACCGATTACGGGAAAGGTGGAGCCGCTAAGTATCGTGTAAAAATTGACACGTCTAAACTTGATATTAAAATAACCCATGCTTCAGAAGTTATTGAAATGGGTGAAGCTCCGGGACAAGCTATTCGTAAAAAGAAAAAGTCATCTATCGTCTTGGCAGTTGATGCTGTGGCTAAAGGAAGCTCTGATGCAGTTGTTGCAGCAGGCTCAACAATTGCATCAAGTTTATTTGGCTTAGGAAGAATCCCGGGTATTGACAGACCTGCTATTGCTGTTACTCTTCCTACGATTAAAAAACCTATCGTAGTAATTGATGGCGGTGCAAACAGTAATTGTTCTCCTGAAATGTTACATCAATTCGCTATCATGGGCGCAACTTTTTCAAAAAATGTTTTAGGTATTGAACACCCGAGAGTTGGTGTTTTGAATATCGGTGAAGAAGCAGGTAAAGGTAATGAACTTGCTCAAGCTACTTATAAATTGTTAGAAGAACAACAAGATAAATTGAACTTTGTCGGTAATATTGAAGGTAAAGAAATTTTCTTGAGTGTTTGCGATGTAGTTGTTTGTGACGGCTTTGTAGGTAACGTTGCATTAAAGGTTACTGAAGGAACTTCTCAAATGCTGTTCAGAATGTTAAAACAAGAATTTAAAGCTGATATTCTCGGCAAAATTATTGGTTTGCTTGCAAAACCATTTATGAAACGTATTTATACAAAGATAAATTATGAAGAATTTGGCGGAGCATTACTATTGGGAGTTAAGGGAATTACCGTAATTTCTCATGGCAGGAGCAAAGCTTATGCAATTAAAAATGCCGTTAGAGTTGCCAAACACGCTGTTGAAACAGGTGTAAACGAAAAAATAGCTAAGTTTTATGAGGAATAAAAATATATGACAGATAAATTAATTCCGTTGAGAATTGCAGGGGTTGGATACAGTTTACCCGAAACAGTTATTACAAATGATGATTTGACTAAGTTATATGAAACATCTGATGAATGGATTTATACTCGTACAGGTATTAAAGAAAGAAGAGTTGTTTCAGGCGAACAGAATGCAATTGACTTAGGTTTGGAAGCTGCTCAAAGAGCTTTGGAAAAAGCTAAGATGAACCCTGATGATATTGATTTGATTGTTGCAGCATCATCAGCTCCACCTGATTTGTATCCTGCTATTGCTTGCCATATTCATCAAAGATTGGGTATTAAAGCACAAATTCCTGCTTTTGATATAACTGCAGCATGCTCAGGATTAATTTATGCTTTAAGTATCGCAAGAGCTTATATTGCATCAGGTATGTATAAAAATATTTTACTTGTTGCAACAGATAATAATTCAAGATT
>USJT01000227.1 GCA_900555175.1 uncultured bacterium | reverse complement strand
ATACAAATCTTTTTGTAAAACTTGGGCTTATCAAAATTGATTTGAATAATGTTGAACAAGTAAGAGGAAAGATAATAGTTTCCACTCACCCGACATTTATTGATATTATGATACTTATCGGGATTTATGATAATTCTCTATGCCTGGCAAAAAAAGAATTGTTGAATAATATATTCTTGAAAAATATTATAAAAAATGTTTATATTCCGAACAATGTTGAATTGGAGGAATTTAAAAAGATTTCTACCGAAGTATTAAATGACGGGTACAATATTATAATTTTCCCAACAGGCACAAGAACAGTTGAGGGAGAAGATTTGAAAATTCACAAAGGCGCAGCAGCTTTGCAAATTGAATCAGGAGCTGATATTATTCCGATTATACTAAAATGCGATTATCCGTTTTTGCAAAAAGGACAACCGATATACGATGCCTCTGACAGATTAATCACATATTCAATAAATCAACTTGAGCCGATTAAGCTCTCTCAATTCACTGAAAAATCGGAAATTAAACTAAGAAAAGAAATCTCAAACAAAATTAAAGAAATTTTTATGAATAATCAAAACTAAAAAAAATTAAGCTTCCATAATATAATCATCCATTACAAAGCCTGAACCGATATCGGTTACAACAGCATCAATCGTTTTAAATCCCCATTTTTCATAGGCTTTTATGGAATTGATATTTTGTTTATTAACAGTCAATCTGATTGGTTTGTTGTTTGCAAGCTCTTTTATTTTTCAAAAGCTTTTGTTCCAATCCCTTTATGACGATATTCTTTCTTTATATAAAGTTTTGACAAAAACAGGTATTCTCCCTTATCAGAAACACCAAAATATCCGGCTTTTTCACCATCATCAACTATAAAATAATATGTATAATTTTCATTTTCAATCTGATTTTTTATAGCATGTTCTGATTGAAAATTCTCAACCATATAATCAATTTGTTCCAAAGAAAGCAAGCAAGTCCAGTACTCATGCCAGATAGCATAAGCCAGACTTGCAAGTTCTTTTATATTTTGTTTTTCAACTTTTTGATATGTAATCATAATTAAAAAACTTTAAAGACAATCAGATAAGAAGTGTGTTTTTTATAAGTGAAAACAGCTTACCTTTTTTAATCTCTTGCCATTTTTATTTCTAACCGATAACCGGAGCAACAAATGTTCTTGTAGCTAAGTCTTTATCAAGCATTAACAAAGCTTTTTTGTCATCGCCGATAAGTCTTAATGTAGCTAAAACATTACCAACGTTATCTTCTTCTTCAACTTGTTCTTTCAAGTACCAGTTTAAGAATGACATAGCTGCACGGTCTTTAGTTTCTTCAGCAACATCCATTAATGTATTAATTGTAGATGTAACATATTCTTCATGTTTAAGAACTTCTTCAAATACATCAAGTGGAGATTTCCAATCAGTTTGAGGTTTTGCGATAGCTTCAAGTTCAACATTACCGCCTCTTTGGTTCAAATAATCAAACATACCCATAGCATGAGCACGTTCTTCTTGAACTTGTACAGACATCCAATTTACAAAACCTTTAAGGTTTAATCTTTCAAAATATGCTTGCATTGAAAGATATAAATATTCTGAGTAAAATTCTTTATTAATTTGTACGTTAAATGCTTTTTCTAATTTTTCATTAATCATAATTACTTCCTCTCTTTCCTAACTTGATTTTAGCACTAAAAAAAAATTTTTTAGCAATTTTTTTTACTGAATTGTTTTATAATAAAAAATATAGGAGTGTGTGTGTATGCAAATCAACAATTATAATCCAAGTTTTTGCGGTTATAAAACAGATTTCAGTAAAAAATTAAATAGATATTTATCTAAAGAAACAAGAGATAAAGACAAAGAAAAAACAATAGTAGAAAGCCTTTCAGAACTTCTGCCCAAAAAGATTACGGACCAAAATATAAAAGGATCCGGCTGGCACGGAATAGTTTACGGAATTGATGATGATTATGTTGTAAAAGTTGGCAGACGTGCAACTCCAAAGGTTGGCAAATTTGTCATTCCAAGAGAAAAACCAATAAAAGATTTGAAAACATATTATGGAAATATTGTTGCAAAAATCGGGAATATGACAATTTTAAGAAATGCATTCAAAACAGATAATATTCTCCCCGCAGGACTGCCTGGCAGATGGATGGACAGAGGAGAAAAACTTGCATATTACAATAATGTTTATTTAAGATATTTTACTTCACTTCCTCAAGAAGCATTCGATAAAGTAGCACAAGATTTCAAAACATTAAATAAATTAGGCAAACAATTTGATACAATAAATCCGAATAATTTTACAGCTGACGGCAAAACAATTAAAATTGTCGATGAAATTACACCTGCTGAAGTAAGAAATCCAAATACTTTGTCAAAACTATTTAAAGTCTTTGTAAATTCTTATGACGCAAATACAACAGCGGAATTTGATTATCTTGCAATTCCAAGGCGAAAAGAACTTATGAAAAAATTAATTCTTGCCTCAGAAAAATCTGAACTTCCTTTTTATACAGACATGAATGACCGTCGAGAATTAAATCTTGCAATGAATTTATGTGATTACGGATACGATTTTTCTCAAATACAAAGAACTCTTTTAGAATACAGAAAAAAATATCCTGATATGGATACTCGTTTGCAAAAGGTTTCTGAATATCTCGACAGCATTAATAATGAAGATATGTCAACAATATCGTTTTACGCTTAAATTATTAATTCAGGTAATGAAAAATCCTCCTTGATTAACAATAATCATGTTATGGATAAAAATTCGGTAAACAAATTATTAAAAGCTCTTGGGGAAAACACAAAGCTTAAAAAAAATTTATTCAGCAATTATATAGCTTTTCACGGTGTCGGAAAAGCCTATTCAAAACATTG
>USJT01000226.1 GCA_900555175.1 uncultured bacterium | reverse complement strand
TTAAAATCCCGTTATCAAACAACTCAGCAAAATTTTTCCCCGATTTTGTAATCGTATTTTTGAAAATCAACGGGTAGAACAAAACAACAATACAATAAACCGAAACAAGTCCTGTTATTGTAAATACGGAAATTTGTTTTAAAAGTATAAAATTAGCAAACAACAGAACTAAAAATGCACCAACCGTTGTCAATAGACAAACAGTCAAGCTTTTAAAAATTTCTTTTAACACCCCCTCACCTGATTTGTTATCACAAAGCGCAACAAAAAAATGAAGAGAATAATCAACACAAATTCCGATTAAAGTTGTCGAAAATACAAAAGTTAAAATATGAATATCTCTAAATATCAAAGCAGTAACACAATATCCTGCAAAAATCCCGACTCCGATACTCAACGCGATTGGAATTAGAGGAATTAACGAATTAAAATAAAAATACACAAGAGCGATTATAAAAAGTGTAGACAAAATACAAATCAAATTGATTTCAAACATAGAATGAGTGCTTGCATAATATGAATGAACAGGCGCACCCGTCAAATAAACTTCTACCCCTTTTTTAGTAAATTCATGCTGAATATCAACAAGTTTTTTTACCTCGTCATTCAAAACAGTAGGTGAAAGAGCAATTTTACTATCAACATTCAACAAAATTAAACTGTAATATTTCCCGTTAAATTCAACAGGAGCAAAATTTGAAATCTCTTTTTTATCCGAAAACTGCATAACAAAATCCGTCAAAAGTAAAAACGGATCATTTTCAATTGAACCGATAGGCGGCATAATCGGATTATATAAAGCTTCCAACCCCTTTTCTTCAACCGTATCATACTGCTTGTTGATTAATAATCTACGGGATTGGGCAGACAACAAATTGTTATGATATTTTTCATAATCGTCCAAAATTTCTGATATATTCATATCAGATGTGTACATAACAGATTTATCAAGCTTTGAAAATATAGTTTTTGCAATTTCTTCAGATTTTTCAGGGCTATCACTTTCCACGATTACATTTATTTTTGATGAAAATTTACTGCTCAAATCCACAAGAATATTATCTTCAGAAGATGAAAAAACAGCCTTTAAAATATTTGTCTGCGTATGTGCAGGCCTAAATAACAGCAACATTCCCAAAGTTACAAGAACTAAAATAAAACATATTCTCAATGTAATAATTAATTTGTTGTGCATTTAAAAGAAATATCCGTAATCCCGTTTTTCACGGTATTAATTTTTATATTATCAATATAATTTCTACCTTTAATAACAATATTATTCAGTTGAGATGATGCGACAGAAGCTTTTTTAGGCTTCAAACCTACAACCCAACCGCCATTTTCATTTTTATAATATATACTGAAATTTTTATCAAGGTAGGTGAAATTTTTATTAGAAATCGTAACCATTATATCATTTATCTGCTTGTTTTGTGAAGATGTATAAGAAACAGTCGATTTTATAGGATACAAAGTTTCAAAAATTGCACCTTTATCTTTTATAAATTTAAAATTGCCGCCTGATTTTAAAACGGTATTTCCAAAATATTTTTCCTGCTCAAATTTACAAGTAGCATTTGTCAATTTAGGCATAAGCTTTGAAACCTGTTTGCCTGTTGACGGGTGATAAAAAATATCGTCAGCCGCAAAACAAAGATTTATTCCTGCAAAAATCAATACCGCTAAAATTAAAAATTTACGCATACTCCTCCAGCTTTTCAACAAATTCTTTTGGTGCGCCATAAATACTTTCACCTGTTTTTACATTAACACAAATTTGCATACTCTTTGCCTTAAAGACTTTTTCACCCGATTTCAAATCAAAAATTTCATATTTGATATACAAAGCAGGTTCATAATCAGTAATTTCCGTAACAACTTTTAATTTTTGTCCAAAAACAGCAGGCTTGATATATTTCATTTGCATAGTTGCAACAGGATATGCAACCCCGTTTTTTAGCATATCATTATATGTATAACCGATTTTTGAAAGCAGGTCACACCTTGCAACTTCAAGATATTTTACATAGTTTCCGTGCCACACAACACTCATTGAATCTGTATCATAAAATGGCACATCAATTATAGTTTCTGCCACAATTTTTTTCATATCATTATTATAAAACAAAATTCCCTGAAGAAAAAACTTTTTCTCCATTTGTAAACTGATACTCTATTGCTTTATCGGTCTTTTTCAAGGATAGACAAACCTTTTCATCAGGTCTGATAATTGAAGAAAATTTTACTTTTTTAACCTTTTGCGGTACTAAATCAAGATTAAACGCATCTTTTATAAATTCTTTTGCAAAAAATAACTGAACAACACCCGGTAAAATCGGGAAGTTTGTGAAATGACCTTTAAAGAAATTACTTTCATGCGGAAAAATCAACTCAAATTCGGCACTTTCAGCATTTACGCAACTTTCAATCACATAAGGATAAGTAACATTTGTTGAAAATATTTCTCTAATCCGTTCCCCATCAACTTTTCCGCGTTTATTTACAGGCAAATCATATAGAAAACGCCATTTTTTACAACGTACGGTAACATCGGAATTTTCAAAAAGGTTTGCGGATTTCAAAATTTTTATCAATTCCAACTTTCCTTTTTCTTCAAGAATTTTACGCCCCTCATCTGTCAAAACAACTGCCGCACAAAGTTTGTCATCCAAATCTAAGCAATACGATTTTTCGATTAAATCGCTTGAATTTAACAATTTTTCAGCATTATCAAGGGAAATTCTTTTTTCTTGAATTTTAACAATCCTGTCATTTCTACCCTTTACCCTAAAACAGCCGTTATCAAAAAATTCCAAATCATCGCTCAAAACGATTTCAGGTTCATCAAAATAAGGTGATTTGAGCTTTCCACTCTCATATTTTACATTATCAAAAAACTTGAAATTGTCCTTTGCA
>USJT01000225.1 GCA_900555175.1 uncultured bacterium | reverse complement strand
AGCCGCCAATCCGCTACATTCCAACTATAGAAGAAACAATCAAAATGATTGATATGTGGCTTAAGTTCAAGAACTCTCAGCCCTGCACAAACGCCCCGAATATGACAATCGCAGAGGTGTTAGAAAATCGTAAAAAACAGAATATTGATAAAAGCTTGCTTGACGATTTGATGCTGGCAACTGAAGTCAAAACAATTCAGCGAAATGGCGTAAGGTTTTTAAATTGCGATTATTTTAACGAAAGACTATACGGACTGAGAGGAAAAGTTTTGGTAAAATACAACCTGTTTGATCTGACTAATGTGAAAGTTTTTACCCCAAAAGGTGAATATTTATGCACCGCAGAGCGAGTAACCGAAACTCATCCGATGGCAAAGATTTTAGGAACGGTCGAGGATCTAGAGGATTACAAACAAAAAATCCAAAAACAACAAAAGCTGAAACGAAAAACTATAAATTCGGTTAAAAAATTATTGACTAATGATGAAATAAAGCTAATTGAAGCAAGGTCGAACCAAGAAGAAATGGAAAATTCTAACAATTATCACAAAGAGTTCAAAGCTCGTTCAAATGGTGTTCAAAAAATAAACAACGGAGAAAAATCACTCCCGATATTCAAAAACAATTCAGAAAAATACGAATATTTGATAAAACATAACCCAAGCGATACTTGGATTGCAAAATTTAAACAAACAAAGGAGTACAAACTGTTATATGAATAGCGGATTGCAAGCAGTGGGTCTAAGGTAAAGCCGTCCCCGTTTATTGCGAGAAAGCAAGAAAGGATAAAATGAAAAAAAACTTTATAAAAACTCGAAATGTAAGGAATTTTATAGGCTTAGTTGAAGCCCTGAAAAGCAAACCCAAAAACATCCCTAAAATGGGGCTTGTATATGGCGAACCGGGGCTTGGAAAATCACAAACGGCTTTGTGGCTTGCCTGCAAGTATGACGGGATTTATATTCGAGCCTCAAACCTTATGACAAGCAGGTGGCTTGTTGAAGAAATCGTTAGAGAAATGGACGAGCTTCCTCGGTATTTGACCTCTGACAACTTTAATGTAGTGATTAGCAAACTGAGCCAAAAGCCGAAAATTATTTTTGTAGATGAAATTGACTACTTGATGAACAATTACAAAAGCGTCGAAACCCTAAGAGATATCCACGACAAAACCGATTGCCCGATAGTCTTTGTCGGAATGGGCTTGGCTCACAGAAAACTTGAACGCTATAAGCATTTATATGACAGATTTAGCGAGATTGTAAAATTCGAAACCTTTGAAATAGAAGATTTGAGCCAGATTTTTAGCCAACTCTCTGAAATACCGTTTACCCCTGATTCGATAGAATATATCCACAAAAAATACAACAGATTCAGACAAATAGTACAGCTTATAAATCAAATGGAAATATTTGCCAAAGATAATAATTTAACCGAGATTACGAAAGAAATAGTGGAGCAGGTACTATGAATATTGAAAAATTAGCAAAAAGATTAAAAGAATTTACCCTTGATGAAATCGAAATGATTGCAGAATGTGATTGCAAAACAGAGCTTGAACAGCTTTTGAACAGCAATAAAATACTT
Organism: uncultured bacterium; assembly: GCA_900555175.1. Taxonomy (GTDB): domain Bacteria; phylum Cyanobacteriota; class Vampirovibrionia; order Gastranaerophilales; family Gastranaerophilaceae; genus Stercorousia. The sequence continues at coordinate 1,330 of USJT01000225.1, read as the reverse complement.
TTTGAAAATGGAATTTATAAATACAATGAAGAAACGAAAACGGGTGAAAATTATGAAATATTCAGCCCGCTAAAGAATAAACAGATAAAAATTAGCATAGAAGATGCAAAAGAATATTTCATGAAAAATTATGTTGAAAAATACTGCAAATTCGAGACTTATAGGAACTATAACGCGATTTTTAATTTTAATATTATACCGTTTATAAACTGCTATTACCTGCATGAAATTGATATTGAGTCGATAAAAGAACTTTTTAAAGTCTGCGAATTAAGACGCCTGAACCCCCGCAGAATTAAAAATACAATGGCACTTCTAAACCAGTTGATAAAATATTTCCAACACCTTGGAGTGATTGATAGAAGTTGCGTTTATCAGGTTAAAAAAGTACAAGACAAAAACCATTTTGGAATAGAAAACTTAATTTTTGAGGGCTTTTAATGAGTAAAATGAAATTATTTAAACGAGCAGAGCAAATGTTTTTAAAAGGCCTGACCGTTAGTGAAATTTCTTTAGAACTTGGGATTGCAAAAAGAACTTTATTTTACTGGAAAAAGGAATATGATTGGGATAAAAAGCGAAGAGAATCAATGTATGATAAATCCCAGTTCAAAGAGGATTTGCAAAAGTTTGCTCAGAAACTTATGGAAAAAATCGCAAATAGTAATAAAACTAATAGCCAAATAAGCCAAGCAGAATACTATTCACTTGTGAATATTTTGAACTTCCTCCCAAATTTGAAAGAAAACAATACTCAAACAGAAACACCCCAAATAAAAACCGAACTTTCCCCAGACTTCATCCGCCAAATCGAGCGTGAAATTTTAGGTATAGAATATTCTTGATAATTGCGTATTTTTAATTAATTTGTTAAACTGATTTTAATAAAAGAATAGAAATTAGATTATAACGAATGAAAAAAAGATTATTAGAAAAAATTAATAGATTTTGTTCCTATTTAACAGATTGGGAAAATAAACGTGAGTATTATATTAAAGAATTTTTACCCCAAATTGTAGATTATAATTTTAGTGGATTAAATTCTGAAGCTCGTATATTATTTTTAGAAATACGAGAAGAAACAAATGCTGAAGAATGGAAGAATATTATAAATATCATAATAAAAGTAAAAGAAGAATATATAATTATTATAAAAAATAATTTTGAGAAACCTTTTATAGAGTTGCAAAAGAAATATAAATTTGAAGGATTTATTCATACTACAAGTTTTGAAAACTTTATAAAGATTTATAAAAATAAAAAATTATATTCTAGAAATTATCTTGAAAATAATCATATTAATTTTGAAGATATTGCAAATCAAGATGTT
>USJT01000224.1 GCA_900555175.1 uncultured bacterium | reverse complement strand
CTTTTAAGCCTTTCCCTAAAGATGTTCAAATACTGAATATAAAAATGACAAGCGGTTTTCAACATAGAGTTCAAAAATCATTATCAGCGCGCATGTCCATAATGCCTGTTGAACCTCCTGCTCAAGCTCAAGAGGCTTATAAAAAATATATGGATAAAGTTAATAAATACATATTTGACAGAATTCCGACAATATACAGTCATATTCCTCAAGAACCTGTTATAAGTTGTATTATTTTAAAAGACGGTACAATAAAAGATTTTAAAATTTTGCAATCATCAGGAATAGAAGAATATGATAAAAAAATTATAGAAACATATTCAAATATGAAGCTTGATGCTTTTCCGCAAGAGTTAAGTATTTATGAGGAATTGCCTTATACAGTAAGAATATATAGCCAAATAAGAAGAACTCCATCATTAGGTGTTCCGGGATATTATTTTAGATAAATAAAAAATTTATTTCTTTTTTACAACAACGTCATATCCTAAAATATCAAAAACTTCTAACAGTTCACTTACTTTTATAGTACCGTTACGGAGTTTGTTTGTTAAATTTTCTAAAGAATCTGTTTTATTATATTTGTGATTGATATCAACTTTTAATCTTGTAAGAGTTTTCCCTTCAAAGGTTGTTAAAAGTTTTATTGTATTTCTGATATTATCTTTTGACAAAATATATTCGTTTTTCATTACATTACTATATATTGACAAATACTTGACAATCTAACCGTATACTTGTATTATCTAACTATATAATTAGATATTGTTATTATAGGGTTTGAAAATATGATGAAGAAAATATTTTTAAATTTTTTGAAAAATAAAATAAATGTTTATTTACAGTGTAATTTATATAAATCAGCTTTTACTCTTGCAGAAGTTTTAATTACGCTTGGTATTATTGGAATTGTTGCTGCAATGACAATGCCTTCATTAATTGCAAATTATCAAAAAAAAGTACTTGAGCAACAAGCAAAACAAGCTTATGCTTTATTAAGCGGAATTTTTAATAAAATGGCTGCAGATGAGGAAGTAACAGATATATGTTCAACAAGTTTTATTTCAAACTACCCGCAGGATGATAATGAAGCATATACGAGTTACCTTCCGCAAACTTTAGGTAAATATATTGAAATTACAGGAAATTATGTTTGTAATGATTCTTCTGATAAAAAATGTTTCATTAAATATTTGAAATCATCGAATTCCGGCGATGGAAATATAGAAGATTATTGGTTATTTTTGAAAAATGGTATGAAAATGAATATAATGATGGACAGAAATGTTAATTATTGGGGGCGTCTAATAGTTGATGTAAATGGAGATAAAGCTCCAAATACTTGGGGTAGAGATGTTTTTTATTGGCATATAAAATGTGATGATAGCTCTTCTTCAATATATCCAAGAGCGGGAATGGTATATGCAAACGGAAATTCAAATGATTATTGGAAAACCACAGGGAAGTGGGATTTAAAATGTTCTACAACAGAAGTCTCATTAGGTTCAGGTTGTACGGCAAGATTAATGGAAAATGGCTGGGTTATGGATTATTAGAATTTTTTCAATTTTGCATAAGCTGCGTCCATAGCCTTCACGCCCTGACGGCCAAAATCGATTGTGTACATCATGCTGTCACCGATTTGTGTAACTTCTTTGATATGACCTATGCCAAGTTTGTCATGGAAAACTCTTTCTCCTTCATTAAATACATATTCTATCGGAGTTGTTGTTTCCAGTTTCTTTTGGCGTTCTGCTTCTGCTTGTTGCTGCATACGCTCTTTTTGTTTCTTTTCTTCAAGCATGCGTTTTATCGCATTGTCTTTGAAAAATTCTTTTACTCTTTCTTCATCACGTTGTTTGTTTTCTTTGGATTTCACAAGAATTGTGCGTGATGGAGTTCTTTGCGGTTGTTTATTAATATAGTTTGAATTTTGTTTTTGTCTGTCACTTTGAGAATTGCCTGTTGCAAGCCCTCTTGTTGGTGCAACAAAACCTTTGCCAAAGCCTGATGACGGTTTTACATATCCGTAGCTGTCAGATTGTGCTGCTGAATATGAAAAATTTGATTTTCCTGTTTTTGCTTTTGATACTGCGTTTTGGAATGTTGATGTTCCGCTTGTTGAACCTTCAAAACCAACAGTATTTAACAATTGACGAGGAATTTCATCAATAAATCTTGACGGGTTGTAATATTTGTATTCTCCCCACATTTGACGGCGTTTGGCTGAGGTCAGGTACAATTTTTCTTCAGCACGGGTAACACCTACATACATCAAACGGCGTTCTTCTTCCATTTCTGACGGAATATTGAATGTTCTTTGATGAGGGAATACACCTTCATCGCAACCTGCCAAAAATACAACAGGAAATTCCAAACCTTTTGCTGAGTGGAGTGTCATTAGAGTAACGTTGTTTGAAATATCGTCCATACCGTCAAGGTCTGAAACTAATGCAACTTGTTGCAAAAATTCGCCTAAAGCATTATCTGATTCTTCAGGAACAAATTCGCCCGCAACGTTTACCAATTCCTGCAAGTTTTCGATATCAGCTTCACTTTCAGGAGTGTTTTGGGATTGCAATTCTGCCAAATATCCTGTTTTTTCTATAACCAGAGTTACAAATTCCTGCAAAGAGTATGAGCCTACTGCATTTTTAAATTTTATTATTAATTCTGCAAAATCCTTTAATTTTGACTGAACTCTCGGAGATAAATCTGATTCTTCAATTTCTTTAATCGCTTCGAATAAGCTTACGTCTTTTGAGTCTGCAAAATCGGAAAGAGCTTTTATTGTAGTATCGCCTATTGCACGTTTCGGAACGTTTACTATACGTCTGAAGCTTTGTGAATCATCAGGGTTGTAGATTAATTTCAAATAAGCGATTATGTCTTTAATTTCTTTACGGTCGTAGAATTTCAAGCCG
>USJT01000223.1 GCA_900555175.1 uncultured bacterium | reverse complement strand
AGCATCAGCAGCCGCAACTGCAAGTACATCAAGTGTAAGTTCTACTCAATCAAAATCAAAAACAGATAGTTCTAAAAAAACTTCAGATACTTCATTTGAAGAAGAAATGAAAACTGCCTCTGAATCTGAAAAATATGAAAAAGTAGAAGCTTCTAAAGATGATAAAAAAGCATCTAATGATAAAAAAACTGAAAAAGATTCTACAAAAGAGGCTAATAAATTATCACAAGAATTGCAAAAAGAACCGGATGACATTGTTCCTGATGATGTTTACAAAGGTGGTATAAATTTTACGGATTACAAATACCATAACGAAGGACAATCAATTCTATCTCAAAATATTCAAAATCTCTTAAATACAAAAGATTTGATGACAACTGTTAATAGCGCATCAACTTTTGATTATGATGTTATAAATATGTCTGACAGTGACGCAAACTTCTTTGCAAATCTTGTTCAAAATACTGATATGTCAATGAATAGTATTGCATCTCAGGTTAGCAACGCTATGGCAGACGGAACAGAAGGTATTCAAAGAAATGTTCAGGTTTCATCTGTTTTGATGGAAAAACTTTCAGATTCTATGAAAACAAATCAACCTTTCAGAATTGATTTTGACAAAGATGTTTCTGTCATTATAAAGGTAAATAAAGACGGCTCTCTTGCAGCAAACTTTATTCCTGGAGATAAAGCTGTTGAACAGTATTTAAGAAACAATATCTCATCTTTAAGACAAAGATTTGATGATCAAAATTTACCGTATTCAGAATTAAGTTACAGTAACTCTCGTCAACAGCAGCAACAAAGACGTCAAAATAGACAAGGAGAAAAGTAATGAACGATTCATTTATTACCGCACTCAATACTCAAAAATCTACAACAAACTGGATGGATGTTATTGCAAGTAACATGACAAATGTATATACACCCGGTTTCAGAGAACAACAGGTTAATTTTAAAACCTTCTTGGGTGGTGCAATTTCTGATGATTATGATAAGAAATTAGACCAAGGTAAATCTACTCCGGGTACTTCCAAAGAAAACCTGTTTTTGGAAGGTAAAGGTTTTTTCCTTGTAAAAAATCCTGAAGGTAAAGATATTTATACAAGATTAGGCGAATTCACTTTTGATAAAGAAGGTGTTTACAGAGATAAAGCCGGTAATACTGTTCAAGGTTACATCTTGAATGATAAAGGTGAAATTATGCAAGGTACAAAATCAGTATCTTCGGATCTTTATCAACAAACCGTTATGAAAGGTGGAGCCCTAGATATTCCGACAACAAACATAAAATTGTGGATTGATCCTAATAATGGTAAATTCTTAGGCAAATATGATGATTATGAAATAGGAAATGACGGCACTATATATGGGAAAGCTGATAATGGCAAACGTTCAGTTCCTTTGTATCGTGTAACAATAAGAAATTTCCATAACGCAGCAGCTCTTTATGAATTTGATGATGGAAAATTTTTAGAAACCGAGGAATCAGGCAAACCTGTAATGGGTGTTGGAGAAATTCGTTCAGGTCTTTTAGAAATGTCTAACGCCGATTTTAGTGCAAACATTTCTTATTATCAGATGGCAAAACTTCAAATGGAAGTTTCAAATAAGTTGATTTCTTCAAATAAAGAATTGCTGGAAGAAGCTTTAAGACTTGTTGGTAACTAGAATTTTTAAATATTTTAAACTCCATTATCCAAAAGAAATAATATTTTTCTTTTGGATTTTTTTATATACTTGAAACCTTTTGAAAAATAAGTTATAATGTAAAAAAAAGGAGTGAAAGTATGAACAGATTATGTGAGGATAAGAATGTCCTTAAAAAAGGCATTCTGAAGGGGGCAAAGTCCCATTTTTGTCGTTTCTGCAAACGTGATAAATCAGGATTTACGTTGGCGGAAATGATGGTTGTAATGCTTATTTTGAGTATTATTTTGGCTGCAATGGCACCTGTAATGACAACAAGAAATAAGACAGATTACTCATCACCTTGGCGTTATGCTGCAAACGGTTCTGATGCATATTTCGCTGGAAACTCAAACTCTAACCAAGTTGCAATGATTGGGCAAAATGTTGTAGATGACGGCGAAAATAATGCTCGTTTAATTTTAAGAACAGCATCAGGCAGCGGCTGGAGCCATTTGATGTTTAAGACAGGAAACACAATTGTAGGCCGTTTGTATTTAGATGAAAGTAACTTGTTTTTAAGTAATAACAACAACCCTTCAGGATCAAATAACACATCTGTTGGTGTTGGAACATTGGCAAATGCGAATGATTCAAGTTCAGGCAATACTGCTATCGGTCGTAGTGCAATGAACGCATTAACATCTGGGAAATATAACGTTGGTATCGGAAGTTCTGCATTAATAAAAGAAACAACCAGCGAAGGCAATACTGCTATCGGTTTTGAAAGTATGCGTGATAAAGGTACAGGAAATTATAATACAGCAATCGGTTATCGTGCAAATTATGATTCATCAGGTACTCATAATATGACAGGTTCAGTAGCTATTGGCGCAGCTTCCGGCAGTTTTGCAGAAGATGCAATCGCAATAGGATATTTGTCAGATGCCAGAGCAATGCGTTCAATGGCTTTGGGTCCGGAAACAGTTGCAGGGAATGAATATTCAATGGCAATAGGTGATGAAGCTGAAGTTTATGGAGATTATGCATTAGCACTTGGAACATATTTACCAAGAGCTTACGGAAATAGCTCTATTGCTATCGGAAATGAAGCTCATGCCGGTGCAAGTGGTTCAGGTGGAAGTACAGTTGGTGGTCAGAGTTCAATAGCTATTGGTAGATATGCTACTGCAGTTCCTGATTATAGTATTTCAATTGGAGAAAGTGCAAATAATACTATTTCTTCTAATAGTAATGAAAAAATGATTGCAATTGGGTATAATCCTCAAGCAAGTGGCGATAGGTC
>USJT01000222.1 GCA_900555175.1 uncultured bacterium | reverse complement strand
TCAAATTTTTCGCTCAAAACGAGTTCTACATTGAGGTTTTTCAACTCGTTAATCAAGCCTGCACGATATGTTTTTACGATAAATTTGTTTTCGTTATTTCTGTAAACGTCAAATGAATTGAATGCACGCATAATTGCATAAATATCTTGTGCAGGATATTCTACAAATCCAAGACTTCTAATACGGCTGTATTTTTCTCCGCTTTGGATGGTTTCATAAATCTCATCAAAGTTAATAATTTCTTCACCGACTTGACCGTATAAAAATATTTCAAAACTATCTTCGGATTCTTCAGAGAAGTCAATTTTAGCGCATAATCTGAAAGGATCATCAAGCAGCTTAAAGAAAGTCATATCATCTTTTTCTACAAATTTCCAACCTTCTCCTGCCTGCTTAATATAATAGTTATAAAAATCGATTGCATTTTCTTTTTCTAAAGCAAGGTTATTTGTCTGCATTGGAACAAATCTGCACGCTAAAAGCATTTGATAAGCTTCCTGCTCATGCTTTAGATTTCTTTTAATCCAATATACAAAATCTTCCCCTGGTTTTTTAATTGTAATATAAGGAGCTTTTTCTGCAGTAGTTTTTGAATACGGAACAACAACTCCGTCATATTCAAATTCCAATGATGCTTTTAGAGATTGATCATAGTCAATTCCCATAGTTACAATGTTTAACGGCGGACGTTCCGTGAGCATTAATTGGCTGATGTTATCAGCGATTTCAACGTCCATAATCTCTTGGAGTTTTGGTAATTCTTCGTAAATAAATTTCCCGCCATCGGCATCTTTCAAGTCTGTGAAAGATGATTTCAAAATATTTTGCGGAATAGAACTCATTGCAATATTTGTCGGGAATATTATGTTTTTATATCTTCCCCATTTCAAATGTCTTGAGAAATATCTGACTTCTTCAAGCGGATAAACGTCATCTTTATCAGGTCTTTTCCATTCCAAAGATAGAAGAATAGTTCCTTGAGCACCTGTGTTAACGTTTAAAATGAGCTTCCATTCTTCATCAGTAAACTTCAATCTTTCTTTTGTTTTTTCATCTAAAACTTCGTCAGCTTTAGATAAAAGGGTAAACATCGGACCGAATTTTGTAATTGGAATATCGTACCAGCCTGCTTTTTTATCTTGTCTTGAAACGGTTAAAAGCTGTTGGAAAATTGCAACTTCAACTTTTTGAGAATTGTTTAATTCAAAATCCGGGTTTTGTTTTTGAGCTTCAATTAAAGCTCTCAAAATAGGTTCAATTTGTCTTACGACTTTTCCTGTTTCTCTTGAGCGAACAAGCACTGAGAAAAAGTTTGCTTTTCTTTTGGAATTAAAGTGGAAAATGTAATTTCCTTTAGGCGGTTCTGTGAGAGCGGTATTTTCATCCGGAAAGTCAAATTCCATACCGAATTTTGTTTCAAGCCAGTCTTCGTAAGCGTGTTCATCAATAGCTTTTAGAGCAACCGCTACTGCGTGCTTACACCATTCTTCTTTAAGCGGACAATTACATCTGGCTTCAACCTTATTTTTTTTAAAGATTAAGTCAGTATTGTAATGATCCTGAAAATTCCCTTTAACCTTGGCCATATAAAAATTCTTTTCGGGGTACGAATCAAACACCATATCTTTGAGGTGATATTCATATCCTCTGCGCCAGCTTCCGGGACTTGCATTATCTTTTATAAATTTGTAATTAAATTCCTGCGGTTTCGCACTCATTATACTTTGAGTATCTCTTTCTTTCCCTAAGGGTGTAAACTTTCGGATATAGATTTATTCTATAAGCCCTTATTAACAATTATATTATTGCATAAAAAAATAAAAAAGACAAGGAGTTTTTACAAATTTGCTCCCAAAACATAAAAGTGGAAGAAATATGCAAAAACTATACCGAACAAAGCTCCGGCAATAACTTCAAGCGGAGTATGTCCGAGTAATTCTTTTAATTTCCCGCCGATTGCCTGAACATCGTGTTTGTAAAAATCGTCCATCATTCTGTTTAAACATGCTGCTGTTTTTCCTGCTGCACGTCTTACACCTGCTGCATCATACATTGTAATCAGAGCATAACCTATTGCAATTGCAAATTCTATCGAATCCCAGCCTCTTATAAGACCTACAATTGTTGCAAGTCCCATAACTCCGGCTGAATGAGAGCTAGGCATTCCACCTGTTGTAGTGAATATTTTGAAATTTATTTTTTTAGTTTTTATTGTAAATATGAAAAATTTAATAATTTGCGCAATAAATGCCGCAAGTATTCCGGATGCAAGGGCTTCATACCCTGTGTTTACTATTTTTTCAATCATCAAATCCTACTCTCTTATTGTAATGTGCTTTTTCAGTATAGCATAAGAATAAATAATTTGTAAAATATTTGTTATGATATTCTTATTTTATTTAAAATTTGTTCAAACACTTCTGAGTGCAAATTGTTTTTATTAAGAATTTCAAAACATTCATCAAGTATTTTATTCAAATCTTGTTTTGCCTTATCAAGACCGTAGAGGCTTGTATAGGTTAATTTACCTTCTTCTTTATCCTTGCCCATGGTTTTGCCCATTTCTTCAAAGGTTGATGTTTCATCTAAGATGTCATCTGCTATTTGAAATGCAACACCGAGTTTTTGACCGAATTCTGTTATCTCTTTAAGTTGTTCATCTGTCGCATTTGCAATTATTGCACCTGTTCTTAGTGCAAGTTTAAATAGGTCTGCTGTTTTATGGGTGTGAATGAAATCCAAAATTTCGGGTAATTGCTCATCTTCTGTATCAAAACCTTGCATTTGAGATAATTTTTCACTTTCAATATCAACAACTTGTCCTGCAATTACGCCATAAGCTCCTGCTGCGTGAAAATATTCTTCCATTATTTTTAGTAATTTTTCTGAACTTAGATTTTTTGAATATTTCAGGATAGTTTGCGGTGCAAAGGTTAAGAGTGCATCT
>USJT01000221.1 GCA_900555175.1 uncultured bacterium | reverse complement strand
TAATACCAGTTGTTCTTTTTTTGAGATTATTATACATTAAAAAGTGCGAACATAAAACTAGTATTAATATTGGGAAGTTTTGTTATATCTTGCGTTTCTCGCATTTACTGCATAGCAGGCTATGTTGAGTCTTTGTTTAAGATTCATCATATTACGATACATGCTAGCATAATCATTCATTGCACCCATCATTTTTTCAGGGTCAACCATTGATTCCATATTGTCATGGTTATCAACTTTTTCTTCTGCATATTTTTTGACCAAGAGTTGATCAATATAATCCTCAGCACCTATTGACATTGCTGTCCTCCCTAAATTTAATTGTAATCCTATTGATTAATTTTTTGTGTGTGTTTTGAGAAAGTCTTTAAACTATCCTATATATTCCTTATATATATACTAAGTATTTCTTTCCCACAAAATTGCTTATTTTTACAAAAACAATTAACATTTGTTTACAAAATAGTATTATTTTTATTTTTTTTGAATCTGGAATATATTTTTCATCGTCATTCTGAACTTGTTTCAGAATCTCTAGTTATAATAAGAGACCCTGAAATAAATTCAGGGTGACAAATTTTAAAGGTATTTTGAGGGCACTGGTCTAAAAAGTTTTAGTTTATTAAAATTAAGGCTAACTTTCATTTACTTGTAATGACTTTGATTGTCATTCTGAATCTGAGAATATAACCCTCGGAATGCGTGTTTCAGCGTCTTTCTGAACTTGTTTCAGAATCTAAATATCTAAAATATTCTAAGTCGTATTAGTTATGGTATAATACACGTATGGGAAATATAAAAATTGTTGCACCGATAAAAAAGCCTGATGATATTGACGTTTTCGCAAAAGAAACATCTTGCAGGGATTATTACGTTTATTATAAGAAATTTTTGAATAATAATTTTGAATATGTTAATGAATTTGTAGATGCGGCAAAACGAAATAATTGTGCTATATATATAAATTTTAAGCACGATATTACTGAAGAAAATTTGCCTGAAATAAAAAAAATGCTAAAGTTTTTGAAAACAGCAGGTATTAATGGAATTTTTATAAACAGTTTTGCGATATTAGAGGCTATAAAGGTTTTTAATTTGCCGTTTAAGGTTATTGTAGATTCTTATTTTGATATTCACAACCTTGCTGGAATTGATTTTATAAACAACTTTCATAAAGTTGATGAAATTATTATTACAGAAGAAATTTACATGAAAAATATTGCAAAAATTAAGCAATATACAAAATTGCCGCTTGCAATAGACAGTGATAATCTTCCTTACTGTGCTGAGGATATTCAAAAACTTAATGCTATTGATGGTGTTGTTATAAAGGGAAAATTCAATAATTCTGAGGAAATTCTTGACGCTATCGAGTTAATTCAAAAAATATTAGATAAACCTAAATTGTTTAAGCATCAAAAGCTGCCGTTTAAGCATGTCAGAAAAAGTATTTACAGTACAAATCATTTTCTTGGCGAGGTTGTAAGTGCGGAAGGTCAGGATTTTAAATTTAGCAGGAATATAAGAAATTTTGACTGGAAAATCTCAAAACAAAAGTCAAAACTTGTTACGGATTATTCAAAGGCTGATATTTATAAGATTAATTTTAGATTGTCAGAATTAGCTCAGGTTAAAGAGCTTGAAAAATATATTAAAAAAGCAGGAACTTGTCCGATTTATTCAATTGAGTATGGCGAAATTCTTGCAACTTGTGATTTAGCTACAAGCAGCTTTTGTGATTTGGTTACAAAGGTTAAAATGTTTTGTGCAAAATACGGGATAAAATTTCAGCTTTCTACTCCGAGAATTTTAATAGAACGTGATTTTGACAGGGTTTATGAATATGTAAAAAGTATTCTGTTAACAAATCCTTCGCCTGATAGTTTAATAATAAATAATATCGGATATTTTTGGACTGCAATTAATGATTCTGATATAAATCAAATTCCGATAGAAATAGGACAGGGGATAAACCTTTTAAATAGTCTGTCAATAAAGTGCTTGAATAATTTAGCACCTATAAATGCTGTTGATTTTACAGCATTTTCAGATATTGAAAACACTATCAAAACTATAAAGAAAATAAAAAATGATATACCGTATAAAAAATATACTATTGCTGGAAACATAAGGGTTCCAAGTCTTGGACTTTGCCCGTTAAATAATGATAGTGCGGTTGTTTCGAGACTTTCTTGCAAAGCTCCTTGTCATAGAGGCGGGGTTATGGTTTGCATGATCCTTCTTTAGATAAAATTTATCCGTTTACTTGTGACGGTTTTTGCCGAATGCACATGTTTGAAGATAAAATCCTTGAAGAATTTGATAAAGTTGAGGAACTATATAGAGCTGGTGTAAATGAATTCGTATTTGATTTTAGCGCTCTGAGTGCAAAATTTGTTCCTATTTTACTGGATAAATTTTTTCAAAAATAAATAATATTGTTTAAAAAAAAGAACCTGTTATATTAACAGGTTCTTTTTTAGATTTTTGTTTTATCCCAAAACTATTTGCTGTACAATACTGCTCTTGCAGGAATTGAGTTTGGAAGAACAGTTTGGTCATAGAATATAACCGGATAAACATCTGTTGGGTTTTTAACTTGACAAGCTTCTGGGTTAGTACTTGAAACACCAGTGTTATCACATTGAATAATTCTGTTAGGAGCTTTAACACCGTTTACATCAATGAAACCTTTACAAATTAATTCAGTTGCACCATCAGCTTTTGTACATCCATGTGTATCTGTTGGGAATGAGAACATAATACCATCATTGAAGAATAGTGTTGTGTTAGCCCCATTAATAGTAACAGCTGAAGTAACACCTTGTGCAGATCCTGCACCTATAGATGCTTTGTATGTAGCACCTTTAGCATCTTTAATGTTACCGCTACCAGTTTCAGTTCTAACAACGTTCATTCTGCTAGAAAGCATTTCAGTAATAGTATATGGAGAAGTACCAGTT
>USJT01000220.1 GCA_900555175.1 uncultured bacterium | reverse complement strand
GGACAGGCTTTTTATTGCAGGTGTTATTGGCTCTTTTTATTTTTAAAGTGCCTTTAGGCCGTGCTATTTTTTATAATTTAGGGTTATTTATTCAAAAAATTCTTGAATTTGCAAAAGAAGGCGGTGCTTTTGTTTTTGGACCTTTGATGACAGAACATAAAATTACTGCTGTATTTGGTGAAGGTGCACAGGTTTTTGCATTACAATTGGTTGCATCTTTAATCTTTATGATGATTCTTGTAAATATTCTTTATTATTACGGAATTATGCAAAGAGTTGTTCCACTTTTTGGTAAAGCTATGAATAAGTTAATGAATGTTAGCGGTGCTGAGGCTTTGTCAAATGTTGCAAGTGCTTTTGTCGGTCAAATTGCTGCTCAAATTATGATTAGACCATATCTTGCAAAACTTACAAGATCAGAGCTTTTAGCTTCAATGGCAGGAAGTATGGCATGTATTTCTGGAGCTACAATGCCTATTTATATTGGCATGGGAATTCCTGCTCAATATCTTTTAGCTGCTTCTATTATGGCTGCACCGGGTGCTCTTGTTATTACAAAAATTGTTTATCCTGAAACTGGAACTCCTGAAACAAGTGAAGATATTAAAATAACTTACAGTAAGAGAAAAAAGCCATATATAAATGTGTTTGATGCAATATCTGCAGGCGCATCTGAAGGTATGAAGGTTGCAATAAATGTTGTTGCAATGATTTTGGCTCTTGTTGCTCTTGTTGCTATGATTGATTGGTTCTTAGGACATTTAGGTATATTAATCGTAAAATATTTACATATTAATTTTGCATCATTTGATTTAAATCATCTTTCATTAAAACTTATTTTAGGTAAGATTTTTGCAGTATTTGCTTATTTTATGGGCGTTCCGTTAAAAGAGGCTACAACAGTTGGAAGTCTTATGGGAACTAAGCTTGTATTAAATGAAATGGTTGCATATTTTGATATGACACATCTTCCGCAAGCTCTATCCGCAAAGAGCTTTTTAATTGCAAGTTTTGCACTTTGCAGTTTTGGAAACTTCGGTTCAATTGCAATACAACTGGGTGGTATTGGAGAGCTTGCTCCAAACCAGAGAAAAAATCTTGCAAGATTAGGCGTAAGAGCGTTAATTTGCGGAACATTAACATGTTATATGTCTGCAGCGATTGCAGGTGTTTTGTTTAACTAATGCAGAAGTTATTGTTGCGGTAAATGTTTCTGCCAGTCGGCATCAAGATTTTGTATAAATCTGTGTGCATCTATTACATCATCGTAATTGATTGGCTCAGGGCCTTCCTGCACTTCTAAAGGCTCATAATCCTTTACGTCTATATCTGTAAATCCTAGAAACGCAACGCCAAAATTTTTGCCGCATTTTTTACATTCAAGACTTATAACCATTAGACCGTCTTCTTCTCTTTTTATGGTTATAGACTCTTCATCAAAGCTGTTTTTGCAATGTGAACAGCACAAATTATTAAAAAGTTTTTCTATTTTCTTTTTCATATAAGTCCTCATTAATATTATAATAAAAAGTTTTGTTAAATATTGTTAATTTTAAGAAAGGCATGGGTATAATAGTATTAAGGCGAATTATCTTTTATGTCGTTTCAATTCGCTTAAGCTTAACAGATAGGAGTGTTTATCATGGAAGCTATCAACTTAATTCTATTCGGTTTCATCGTTTATACTGCGTTAATCGTAGTTCCGAGTATCTGGGAAGAATTAACAACTGAAGGTTAATACCTTTCAAAATTAAAGACGAAGGAAGTTGATTTAAGTTCCTTTTTGTCGAAAAATTTTTCAAGAGAGTGTGGAAGTTTAAGATTTTAAGAGTGTATATTATACGTTAATTCACTTAACGCTTACTTCACTATTGCTTTTTTTCGATTAAAAGGAGGAAAAGCAAGTTTTTTTTGTCTTGTAATAAGGGTTAAAAATTGTTGTTATGACAATAAAAATTGAAGAGTAATATTTGAGAACATAAATTCGGGAGAATACATTTTTTTTATTCTGCATTTATTTGGTCAGGACTTCGTTCATGCATTCAAAAGCCGTATTTACAGCATAATTCATGTCTTTTTTTTCTATTATTAGCGGGGGATTAAAGTATATTACATCTCCAAGCGGTCTTAGAATAACTCCATGTTTCAACGCCTTTTTATATATTTGATAGCCTGTTCTTAATTTGCTGTCAAAGGATTCTTTTGTCCTTTTATTTTTCACAATTTCAATTGCATTTATTAGTCCGATATGCCTTACTTCTCCAACGTTTTTGTGATTTAAAAATTTTTCTTTAATTAAATCATTAAAATACTTTGCATTTTGTTGTGCTGTTTTTAAAACGCTTCCGTATTAAAGAATATCTAAAAAAGAATTAGAAGAAGAACAGGCTAGTGGATTGCCGCTATATGTATGGCTGTGCATAAAGGCTTTTCCTGTATTGTAATCTGCATAAAAGGCATCATATATTTTTTGTGTTGTTACAAATAGTGCCATTGGCATGTAGCCGCCTGTTAAACCTTTTGAAAGGCACATAATATCAGGTGAAACTTTTGCATGCTCAAAAGCAAACATTTTACCTGTTCTTCCAAAGCCTGTTGCTATTTCATCAGCTATTAAATGAACATTATATTCATCACATAGTTCTCTAAGTTTTTTTAAGTAAAGCGGAGGATAAATTTTCATTCCCGCAGATCCTTGTAATAATGGCTCAACTAAGATTGCAGATGTTTCTTCGCCATTTTCTTCAAATGCTTTTTTTGCATATTCAAAACATTCACAACTGCAATTATCTCTGTTTTTCCCGTAAGGGCATCTGTAACAATCAGGAGCTTTTACTTTTTTTATATCCATTAAAATTGGCTTATAAAGCTTTGTATATAAATCGCAATCTCCAGCAGATAGTGCTCCTATTGTTTCTCCGTGGTAGGCATCTGTTAATGCCATAAATTTTGTTTTTTGAGGGTTTCCTGTTTG
>USJT01000219.1 GCA_900555175.1 uncultured bacterium | reverse complement strand
ATGAAGCCGCAACTTCATCGGAGTTTATATGGAAGAGTATACATATATCTTGATTGCACTCACCTCCTAAATCCGTATTTTTGTTCACGCTTTTTAAAGGCTTCGCGTCCACCTTCCAAAATATCACAAATATGTTCTCGTATTCCTTGAGAAGATAATATTTGTGAATCTGTTTTATCTTTGCATTTAGTGTTCTCTAATGCTCCATGAATATATTGAAATTTAAAACCGCCCCAATTTGGGGAATCAGTACCATTTTGATTGGCAACAATTACATTCTCTGCATCTGCACTAACTACAACATTTGAATTGTGTGTTACCAATATTATCTGACGCTCTCGTTTTTTGCGTTTAATATATGCTACCAATTCGTTATATATGGCACGATTGTCTAAACTATCTTCAGGTTGATCTATAAGTATCGGACATCTTTTGTCGCTAAAATCTAAAAGTAATTTCAAAATAACAAAAGCTTGCTTCCCTTCTGACATATTGGCGAAAGTATCAGCCTGATACGTTATGCCATAATTAAGGCTATACCAGTTCCGTGATAAAAATTCTACAGCAACATTTTGTGCATCATATCCATTCTTTAACAGAACATCACCTGTTAGCAAGTCTTTCAAAAAGGCGTTGCTATTGCTTTCATTATTATCATCATAATTATTTAGCAACTCTTGCAAATATCCTTGTCGTTCATACCCTCTTTGATTAAGCCTGGTTTCCAAAAAATCCTGTAAATCCTTTTTATGGAAATTAATATCTATATGAATATCAAGACCGTCATACGAAATTGACAGTTGTTCTGAAACTTGGTTTGCACTTTTCTTAAAAGAACAATGAGCATTGATTATTTGTAAAATTGAGTTGTTTTGTTGTTGTAAAATTTTATCAATTTTACTCTGCATCATATCAATAGCAGCAAGAGTCTTTTCTTCTTCTTGGATTTTAGTATTTAAATCTTTGAGTTCTTTATTTTCCTCAAATATGCGGATTCCTTTTTTATAAATTTCTGAGCTTATGATAGTTTGTATTTCAGATGATAATTGTTCTTTCGCTTTTATTGTATTATTTTTAAGCTGGGTGATTATTTTATTCCATTCTGTTTCAGTCTTGATTCTCAGTTCATTAAATAATCTATATGTTTCAGATTGATTTAAGCCGAACTGCATACCCCCAAATTGACATTTTTCCTCATACGAAGCATCAAATGGAGTGGATATTAGTATTTTTTCAAATATTAATAAATCTTGTTCTGCATATGCAATCAATTTTTTCTTCTCTTGAACTTGTTTTATTGATGCATCTAATGCCAATCTTTCTTCGGGAGTTAATTCTGCACCTTTTTGCAAATCAGCAACTTTTGCTTTTAATAAACTTAATTGTTGATTGACACCTTCCCTTTTTCCTTTTTCAGATAAAGACTTTTTTAAAGAGTTTATTTCTTTCTGCATTTGGAAAACTGAAAATACTCCTTCTGAAATAGCCTTAGATAAATCCGTCAAATGTTCATAATACTTCCTTAATACACCCGTTTCGTCTTTAGATTGTATTATATTCTCCACAATTTTATTTGTCTTATCGGAATCGAATGCAATATCATGCATATAGCTCTGACGGAAATATTCAATCTCTCGACCAAGTTGATCATTCCCATCTTGCCAACGAATAGTAATACCATCCAAATGTTGTCTTATGAAATCATCTTTATCAACTTCTTTATTCCCATGTTTTGCAGCAATAGCTTTAAGTAAAGAAGATTTACCGGTAGAACGTCCTCCTACGATGGTGTTTAAATTCGGATTAAGAAGGATTGTCCCATGCCAAAAACCTTCTTCATCTAAAGTTACACTATCAATAACTTGATATATGTTTTTTTCATCAGGCTTTGTTGATTGAACACGAACTCGATCTTCCGGCTCAAACAATATCTGTTTTAAACCTTCAAATGTTGTATCTGCTTTTATCCATGTCTTGCAATTTCCTAATCTATCTTTAATTGCAATATTATCAGAGAAACAGTGTGCATCGCTACAATCCAATAATAATTCATTAACCTTTTGTTCATGCAATTTTTTCTTGGATTTGTTGTATTTATCAATGTCCTGTGCCGCCGTAAAAACGACATCAGCACCATTAATTATACTTTTTTTCTCGGCAATAGAATTATCATCCCATTTAAAATCATCCCATTCCGTTTTACCTATCGCTGTAATAAACTTACCATCAAATATATGATTAGCATTATTTAACGGATTCATTATTACTGAAAGTTCAAGATTCAAGTTATTGAATCCCTCTTTTAAAGGTGATGAATACTGACTCCTTTTTTCTTCTGGTACTGAATTTATTATCTTATTACCTAATTCTTCTAAACTTTCTTTTGTGACAACGCCACCCCATTGCTGATTACAATCAGGACTTAAAGTATAATGTGCGGTAAGGGCATTAAGAAATTGCTGTTGAATCTGATCTGGAGTTAATTCATTAGAGAAGATAATATGATAATTTATTCTTTTGAATTTTTCATTACCACAAAATTTTGCCAACCTAAATTCAACAACCGGTAAAACTAATTCAATATTTTGCAATCTGCCTTGTTCTCTATACTCAAGTACTTTACGATAACCATCAATAAAAAGATAGTCATTAATTCCCAAAACTTTTATATCAGTAGGAAGGTGTTCTAAGGCATCAATATATTTATCCCAAACATCTTCTCCGGGATTGCATTTGTAGTTATGTTCAAGCGAAAATGGAGTATGAACATGTAAATCCCAAATTCGCCATTCAGAGCCTCTATTCATTTATTGATAATGATATTTAATTGGTTTGCGAAGGTAGTCATTTTTAAGCGAATAGCCAAATTAAAAAAGAATGAATGCACGTTCCTTGTATGAAAATGCAAGGAACGTGCTTGATTACGGAATATAGAGCAGCGCAAACTCCGCCTTTCTCCGTTTGAGCAGCATGGC
>USJT01000218.1 GCA_900555175.1 uncultured bacterium | reverse complement strand
AATACAATTAACAATAAGCTATTTTTAATTACAGGTGGTGTCAGTGGAGAATACCCATTTAGAATTATAAAAAAGTCATCAGAAATAGTTGATTTAAATACAGGGAACATATATAAAGGTCCGAAGATGAAAAAGGCACACGCTTATCATCAAATGGTAAAATTAAAAAAAGGAAATATACTCATATTTGATAACAATAATAGAAAAACAGAACTATTTAAAATAAGGAAAGGGTTACAATAATAAGAATATTAAAACTTTTTATCTATATTTTATAATCTATCCCGTGTTTTTTAAAAAGTTCGTTATAAAATTCTTTATTCGCAAAAACATTTTCACGTGTTAATTTCATATCCATTACCCAATCAAATTTATGGGACTTTATATCATGATTAGACAAGGCACGATTTATGTATTGCGAAAATAGCTGGTTTGCGTCATTACAATACATACGCTGTTTGTCAGGAGAAGGGTTATTTTTAATCTGTTCTGTAAGCTCTTTACCCTTTAGCGACAAATCCTTAAAATCAGGTGCTTTATCATTCACAAGAGTTGATAACAACTTATCTCGATTAGAAAAAGAGGTTACAGAAGGTTGAAATTTATACTTGGAATGAAAATAGATAGCGGAATCTTTTGACACTATCGAAAATGTTTTAATCTTATTTTCAAGCATCTGAATTATACTTGCCAAACGTAAAATTTCCCCGAAAAAGTAATGTTTTTGGCGATATTCAGGATCGACATAAATATACAAGCCTGTCATATTATCGTTATTGTTGTAATGCGACAAATGCTCAAACCCTAAAAGTTTATTTAATCTGTTTCTTAACTCCGTAATAAATAAATGACCGCCATTTTCTATATCTTCTTTAACATTTACGTTCAATTCTCCGGCCTTATTTTCAGGAACAACAAAAGAGCACAATTTTCTTGTTTCATTATTCCTATAAAGTTTTATTGTCGGTTTTACGGGATTAATTTTCAACATAATAAAATAATACTCAAAAATCAAAATTTTTGCGTATAATAGTAATATGAAATATTGTAGCGAATGCGGTGCAGAATTAACCGAAAAAGAATGTATAAATTTTGGGATAAGTGATGGAATGATTCCATATTGCCCTAAATGTAACGAATTTAGATTTCCAAAATACAATGTAGCAGTCAGTGCTGTTATTTTTAACCCTGAATTTTCAAAAATTTTACTAATCCAACAGTACGGCAGACCAAGGAATATTCTTGTTGCAGGCTACGTAAACAAAGGAGAAAACCTTTCATCAGCTCTTGTTAGAGAAATAAAAGAAGAAATTAATCTTGATGTAAAATCATACAAATTTAATGAATCACAATACTATAACGGTTCAAACACGCTTATTTGCAATTTTATAGTACAGGCTAAAGATGAAAATTTCGCATTATCACAAGAAGTTGACGGGGCAGAATGGTTTGACATTGAAACTGCAAAAGATGTAGTTTACAAAGGCGGACTGGCTGAAATATTTTTAAATCTGGCTATTTCAAAACTTCCTTCTGTTATGCTATAATAAAGCATAATTGAAAGGATAAAGATTAATGAAAACAATAAAAATAACAAAAATGCAGGGTTGCGGAAATGATTTCGTAATCGTTGATTACCCCGAATTTGAAAAAACAGGCATGAAAGCAAGCGAGCTTGCCGTTAAATTATGCGACAGACACTACGGGATAGGCGCAGACGGAATGATTATCCCTATCACAGACGCAAAAGATACTGATTTAAGCTGGGATTTTTATAATTCTGACGGCTCAACGGCTCAAATGTGCGGAAACGGTATGAGATGCTTTGCTAAATACGCTTATGATAACAAACTTGTCGACAAAAAAGCCTTTAGCGTAAAAACTCTTGCAGGAATTATTAAACCCGAACTCTTGGACAACGGTTTAATCAAAGTAAATATGGGCAAACCCATTTTGGAAGACAAAAAAATTCCATTCTGGGGCGAAAGAAAAATAACCGCTCTCGATAAAGAATTTGATATAACTCCTGTTTCTATGGGAAACCCACACTGTGTAATTATTACAGAAGATGATCCTATGAAATTGGCGGAAAAATACGGACCTGTAATCGAAAAACACGAATATTTCCCTGAAAAAACTAATACGGAATTTGTAAAAATAAAATCTCGTATGGAAATTGATATGAGAGTGTATGAAAGAGGATGCGGAATAACTTTAGCTTGCGGAACAGGTGCGTGTGCAAGCGTTGTAGCATGTGTTTTAAATAACTTAACAGAACAAAAAGTCAAAGTTAATCTTTTAGGTGGGCCTGTATTTGTTGAATGGCAAGGTTCTAAGGAAGATACTCAAAAAGATATTTATTTAATAGGTTCAGCCAATTACAGTTTTTTTGCAGAGTATATATTGTAAAATAAGCTGTTTCCATGGTATTATAATTCCATACACTAGAATAGGAGAAATTGAAAAAATGAAAAATTACGAATTACTAACTGTATTTAAACCAAGTTTAGATGCAGAAGAAGTAGATAAAGCTATCGAAGCTCTCGGAAAAACAGCTTCCGAATTGGGCGGAAAAGTTGTTTCTACTGACAAAACAGGAAGAAAAAAATTAGCTTACGATATTCAAAACTTTAGAGACGGATTTTTCGTAACTACTGTTGTAAGCTTGCCGGAAGAAAAAGTTGCTGAATTCAGACGTCAATTAAGACTAAGCGACAACATTTTGAGAACAATGTTTCTTGAAGCTTCAAAAGCTGCTGTATAAGTTTATACAGACCTAATTAAAAGAAAGAGAAGGAAAAATGAGTCTAGCAAAAGCTGTTGTAACAGGAACTTTATATAGAGCACCGGAAAAACGTTTTACACAAAATAACGTTGCGGTATCTGCTTTTGTTCTCAATATCGGTGAAAGAGAAGAAACTCTTATAAGAGTTCTTTCAAAAAGAAATGCTCTTGATGAAATCGTTTCATCACTTACAAAGGGCGAAAGGGTACTTGTTG
>USJT01000217.1 GCA_900555175.1 uncultured bacterium | reverse complement strand
TTACTAAATCGGATTTGTCACGGCATTTGAAAAATAAATACGTTAATGAATCACTTTTCGCATAAAAATTCAAAATAAAATATTACAATTCTAAATAATCCATTGATGTTCCAAAATGTTTCATATATATTCATAGAATACATAAGGATTTGCGGAAAGGTTCAAAAATGGATAAGGGATACATTGAAAACGGTTTTATTGTCGATGTAAGCAATGCTCACAAGACTTCTGAAATAATTTATGAACTTAGCAGAATTTTAGATTTACCAGATGCTCAAAGCAAAAAAGTATGTCTGAAATTAGGTTCGGTAGATTTGACTCCGACAGAACTTACAAGTATTAAAGCTCTTGTGGAATCTATGAATTCTGAAATAGAATTTATAACAACATCTTCAGATTACACAATAAAATCAGCCAGAGAACTTAATATAAAGATATCAGAGCTTGAAAATAAAGTTCCGACACCTGAATTTAATGCCGATCAAGAAAAAGTTAATCAAGAACTTGAAAAAGCATTAGACAAAATTTTTGGAGACGAAAATACAGAAATAAAAACTTTTGCACAAGAAGAAGATTTGAAAAAATTAAAAAAAGATTCTCCTGCAGAAGATGTAAAACCTCTTGATGAAATCCAAGAAACTTCAATTGATCCGAAAAATCAAATGGAAACTATTGAAACACCTGAGGTTGAGCAGGAACAAGAAACATCAGGGGGAAAAGAAGAACAACAACCTTCTATTGTCCAAACTTCAATAGATACACCAACAAAAGAAGAAATTAAAACATCTATTTCACAAGAAACAGATACTATTGAAGATATTAATGATGTTAATGAATTAAAAGATTTCAATAAAGAGCTTGAAAATGCAAACAAAATTGAAGGGGAAGATATTGAAGACATTGATTACAATCTTGATGATTTAAGAAAGTCTTTGAGAGAAACAGAAAAACTTCCTACATTGTACATACAAAGGACTTTACGTTCAGGTCAAAGCATAACTTCAGACGGCAATATCGTAATAATCGGAGATGCAAATCCGGGTTCAGAAATTATTGCTAAAGGTGATATCACAGTCTGGGGAATTTTAGGCGGTATTGCCCATGCAGGTTCTGCAGGAAATAAATATGCAAAAATCCGTGCCTTAAAAATGAATGCTATACAATTAAGAATTGCAGATACATTTGCAAGACGTCCGGACAATATTAATATTCCGTACATTCAAAAAACTGATACATTTGTACCTGAAGAAGCTTGTATCTACAAAAAACAAATAATTATACATAAAATACACGAATCATAAAAAGGAGAAATAATGAGCGGTAGAGTTATCGTAATAACGTCTGGGAAAGGCGGGGTAGGAAAAACTACGACAAATGCCAATATCGGAACAGCTTTAGCTAAAGCAGGTAAAAAAGTTGTCATGATTGATACCGATCTTGGACTAAGAAACCTTGATCTTTTACTCGGCTTGGAAAACAGAATAGTCTATACAATAGTTGACGTTGTAGAAGGAAGATGCAAACTAAAACAAGCATTGGTAAAAGACAAAAAGAATCCAAACCTTTGCCTCTTAGCAGCAGCGCAAACTCGTGATAAAACTGCAGTTACGGAAGAACAATTAAAAGATATTTGCGAACAATTAAAAAAAGATTTTGATTTTATCTTGGTAGATTGCCCTGCAGGTATTGAACAAGGATTCCAAAATGCAGTAGCAGGAGCATCTGAAGCCATTGTTGTAACAACTCCTGAAATGTCAGCAGTTAGAGATGCAGATAGGATTATTGGCCTTTTGGAAGCAAAAGAAGAAATAAAATCATACAAATTACTTCTTAACCGTGTTCGTCCAAACCTTATTAAAACAAATGATATGATGAGCGTAGATGACGTTGTAGAAATACTTTCAGCGGATTTAATCGGTATAATTCCTGAAGATACAGGAATTATCACTTCAACCAACAAAGGCGAACCGATTGTAAATGATGAAAAATCACTTGCAGGGAAAGCATACAGCAATGTTGCAAGAAGAATTATCGGAGAAGATGTTCCATTCTTGAACTTAGAAGAACCACAAGGCGTTATGGCTAAAGTAAAAAAATTCTTTTCAGGTCTAATGGGAAAGGAGAAAGCATAAGATGTTATTAGCAAATTTATACAATAAAGTCTTAGGCTTCTTCCGCCAAACAGACACAGAACAGGAAGAATCATCAAAAGATACAGCCTGCAACCGTTTAAGAGTTGTTTTAATGCAAGACAGAACCAATCTCACTCCTGAACTTATGGAACGCATGAGAAGAGAAATGGTTGAACTACTTTCAAAATATGTTGAAATGGATAAAGAAGCATTGGAATTAAACCTCGAACAAGACGGAGATCAAGTTGCATTAATGCTTTCAATTCCTGTTATCAGAGCAAAAGATGAAGACGAAATAAAAGCTGCCCTAGAAGCAGAAGATGCTAAAAAAGCTAAAGAAAACGAAAATTCTGAAGAAGAAGAAAATGATGAAGATGAAAATTCTGACTCTTCAGATGATGACAGTGAAGAAAAAGACGAAGAAGAAAACTCAGATGATGAAGATTCTGATGATACAGATGATGAAAACGAAGAATCTGACTCAGAAGAAGAAACAGATAAAAAAGAAGAAAAATAAAAAATTAAAAAAAAATTCATATAAAAAAGACCGTAAAAAAAATAAAACGGTCTTTTTTTTTAACAAAAATTTTAATAAATAAAAAATTTAAAAAAACGTAATAAATTTGTAACGAATTATATACATTTTTTAAATTCATTTGTTGACAGCGTAATTTGTTTGTTTTAGGATTGATATGCTTGAATAAATGTATTTACTAATATCCGAAATATTTGTTGAATAGCAGTTTCAAGCAGTGTAATAGTAAATAAAAAAGAAAAAGGAATGCAAATGGCAACCACAACTAGACAAAGAATCAGAGTTTGTTTAAAAGCATACGATCACAAACTAATTGACGTATCATCAGACAAAAT
>USJT01000216.1 GCA_900555175.1 uncultured bacterium | reverse complement strand
TTATATCAATGTCTATTCAAACATTTTGGGAGAATTTATGCATGGACATGTTGCAATTTTGAACAACAAACCTGCAATGATACATATTTCTGTAAACGAATTGAGTTACACAGCAATTAAAAACTTGAATAAAATAGAAGAAGATTACAATCCGCCTCTATGTATCTTGGGCTGCTCTAATGATAAGATAAATACAAAATTCAATATTGACATAAAATGTGAAAGTGAAATTGTGAAATCTTTCTGTATCGTTGTAATTGCGCAATTACTTGCACTTGAGATTGCAACAGATTTAGGAAGAAACGTAGACAAACCTCACGGACTTCACAAAGTTGTAAAATAAAATAAAATAAAAAAATAAATAACACAATAAAAAAAGAGGCCTAAGCCTCTTTTTTTAGAACTGTTTTAAAAATCTTTCATCGTTGTTGAAGAATAATCTTATGTCATCAACAGCATATTTCAGCATTGCAAGTCTTTCAACCCCCATACCGAAAGCAAATCCTGAATATACATCAGGGTCAATTCCTACACCTTTTAATACGTTAGGATCAACCATACCGCATCCAAGAACCTCTAACCAACCTGTTCCTGAGCATGTTCTGCAACCTTTGCCTTCGCACATAATACATTGAACATCAACTTCTGCAGAAGGTTCTGTGAATGGGAAAAAGCTGCTTCTAAATCTTGTAGGTCTGCTTGTTCCAAAATAAATTCTGATAAATTCGTTCAATACGCCTTTCAAATCTCCGAAAGTAATATCTTTATCAACATAAAGACCTTCTATCTGGTGGAAGAAATTATTTTTACGAGCATTAATATTTTCGTTTCTGTAAACTCTACCTGGAGCAACAACTCTTATCGGAGGATTTTTACCTTCCATAGCATGAATTTGAGCACCTGATGTTTGACTTCTCAAAACAACATTAGAAGCCAATTCTGTATAAAAAGTATCTTGAACATCACGAGCAGGGTGATCTTTTGGAACATTCAACGCATCAAAGTTGTAATACTCAGTTTCAACCTCAGGAGAATGTTCTTGAGGAACAACAGAAAATCCCAAACTTTGGAATATTTGAACAATCTCATTAGTAGTTGAAGTTAAAAGATGTTCTCTACCACGTGGAGTGAATTTGCCCGGAAGAGTAATATCAATTCTTTCTGTTTTTAACTTTTCATTTAATTCTTTTTTATAAAATTCATCATGTTTTAATTTTAAAGCATCTTCCAATTTTTTTGTAATTTCATTAGCAAGAGAACCAACTATTCTTTTATCTTCATCAGAAAGATTTTTAAGATTTTTCTTAATCTCGTTAAATTCACCTTTACGGCTCAAATATTTGCTTCTAATTTCATCAATATCACTGATAGAAGAAGCCTTTTCCAAATCTTCCGTTGCACATTTATAAATTTTTTCAAGTTGTTCTTTCATCTTCGTATCCTTTTTATATTTTTTAAACTTTTATATTTCGTAATTATAAAATCTCATTATGTTTCTTTTCATAACCAATTGTAGTCTTTGGACCATGTCCCGGATAAACCTTTATATTATCATCCAGTTTAAATAATTTATTTTTTACACTGTCAGAAAGTTTATCGAAATTTCCGCCAAATAAATCAGTTCTTCCAACACTACCCATAAATAAAGTGTCGCCTGAGAATAAATTATCATTTAACAAATAGCAAACACCGCCTTCTGTGTGTCCTGGTGTATGAATAACCTTTATGTGCATATTTCCGACTGTTATAACATCACCGTCTTTAATAAATTTTTCATAAACAGGAGGAACACTTTCTTCCATTCCTCCAAAGAAACGAGTAAATTCATTTATATTGTCAGAAATAATAAGATCATCATGACAAATAACAGCTTCAGCACCTAACGCCTTTTTCAATTCAGTCAACCCTAATATGTGATCAAAATGACCATGAGTTAACAAAATGTATTCAACATCTAATCCCAAATTTTTAACAGTATCTAAAAGTTCAGGAACAGGAGCCGTAGCATCAATTAACACAGCTTTTTTTGTATCTTCTTCATAAACAAGATACATATTATTTTCTAATTGTCCTGCTATAAATTGTTTTATTTTAATACTCATTTAACTACAACTCTATTTTCTAACAAGTTCAAAAATTTCTTTGCAAATTCTAAATACATCTTCAGCCTTGTCTAAAGGAATCATATTAGGTCCATCAGATTTTGCATTGTCAGGATCAGGGTGTACTTCAAAGAATAAAGCATTTACCCCCGCAGCCACAGCAGCCTTTGCAAGTGTAGGAACAAATCGTCTATCCCCACCTGATGAAGTACCCTGAGCTCCAGGCAACTGAACACTATGAGTAGCATCAAAAACAACAGGATAACCAAAAGATTGCATAATAGGAATTCCCCTATAATCAACAACCAAATTATTATACCCAAAAGAAGATCCTCTTTCAGTTAACAATATTTGAGTGTTTTTGCATTCTTCAAGTTTTTTTACAACATTTCCCATCTGTTCAGGAGCCAAAAATTGACCTTTTTTGACATTTACAATTTTACCTGTTTTAGCAGCTGCTACAAGCAAATCTGTCTGACGGCATAAAAATGCAGGGATTTGCAATACATCAACAACCTTGCTGACAGGCTCAGCCTGATCAGGAGTGTGAATATCAGTTACAATCGGGATATCAAACTTATCCTTAACAGCCTGCAACATCTCCAATCCTTTTTCAAGCCCCGGACCTCTATAAGAATAAATAGAAGATCTGTTGGCTTTATCAAAAGAAGATTTAAATATAAAATTAATCCCTAATTTTTTAGTAATTTCTTTCAACCCTTTTGCAGTTTCATCAAGAATTTCCTGACTTTCTGCAGCACAAGGACCTGCGATGATTGTAAGTTTGTCACCGCCGATTTCAAAGTCTCTCAATTTAACAGTTTTCATATTCATAATTAAATTATATGCAAAATATGATACAAATACAATACTCTAGCTTACATTAATATACAAACCACATATACTAAAAAGCCC
>USJT01000215.1 GCA_900555175.1 uncultured bacterium | reverse complement strand
TTTATGTCATAGCTAAAGTAAGCGTAGCCGCTCTATACACATATATAAAATTTATAGGAGATATCATGCAAAAAACAATCTGGGAAAAATATGCAGAAGTTCTTGTTGATTATTCAACTAACGTGCAAAAAGGCGATCTTGTTCAAATAAGAGCTACAAGTATTTATGCTAAAGATTTGGTAAAAGCCGTTTACAAACGAGTAATTCAAAAAGGTGCTCACCCGATTTTAAGAACATCTTTTGAAGATATGTCAGATATTTTTATCAAATACGCATCAGACGAACAACTTGACTACATAGACCCGATTGTTAAGCTTGAATATGAAACCGTTGACAAATTCATATCAATTGGTGCGCCGATGAACACAAAAAATATGGCGCGTGCTGATATGAAAAAACTTGCAAGACGTTCAAAAGCATCTCAAGGGCTTTCAAAATTGCTTATGGATAGAGCCGCAAAAGGTGATGCAGCATGGGTTATTGCAGATGTTCCGACTCACGCTCTTGCACAGGAAGCCAAAATGTCATTTGATGAATATTCAGAATTTCTGTTTAATTCTTGCTACCTAAATTTGGACGATCCAGTTGCAAAACTAAAAGAGCTTGACGAAAAACAAACTAAATGGGCAAATTATCTGAATAACGCCAAAAAAGTCAGAATTACAGGTGAAAAAACAGATATAACATTTGGAGTAGAAGGCAGAAAATGGATTAGCTGTTCAGGAATAAACAATTATCCTGACGGAGAAGTATTCACCTCTCCTGTTGAAAACGATATAAATGGTGAAATTTATTTTGACTTTCCACAAAACTATCGCGGCAATTCTGCAACAGGTGTCCATTTATGGATTGAAAACGGTCAGATTGTAAAATTTGATGCTGAAACAGGTCGAGATTTTCTTGAAGCAATGCTTAATACAGATGAAGGTTCTAAAGGCATAGGCGAAATTGCAATCGGTACAAATGACGAAATTCAAGAAATTACAGGCAATATTCTATTTGATGAAAAAATCGGCGGCGCAATCCACATGGCAGTTGGTGCATCTTACCCTGAAACAGGCGGGAAAAATGTTTCAGGCATTCACTGGGACATGATTAAAAACATGAAACATAATTCCGCAATTTATGCCGATGACAAACTTATTTACGAAAACGGGAAATTCCTTATATGATAGTCAGAAAATTTTTAACTGACGATATAAAAGAAGCATCAAAAATATCACATCTTGTATGGGGTGACTTATATAAATGTGAAAATTTTGATTTGCAAAAATTCATTTATGATTTCACAATTGAATATTATTATTTGAACAAAGATTTTTCCTTTGCACTGGATGAAAAAGGCTTGTGCGGATTACTTTTTGCCTCATTAAAAACCGATAAAAATACAGTGCTTAATGACTACAAAAATAAGCTTCAATCATTAAATCATAATGATAAACAAAAAGCTCTAAACCTCATTGAATATGTTGAAAACACAGGTAAAGAAGTTAAAAAAGTTATGAGCAATAACGATTTTATGCTTGGGCTTTTTATAAGCACTCAAAAAGGCGGCGGCAAAATGTTACTCTCACAACTTTACAAAACCGCTATTACAAAAGGTCTAAAAAATATGTATCTTTGGACTGATACAACCTGCGATTTTGATTACTATCAAAAAAATAATTTTACACTCATCAAACAATTTGACTGCACTGTAAATAATCAAAACATCAATACATTAATTTTCAAGAAACAATTAATATAATTTTAATCGGGTTCATACCTGAACAAATCATTAGGGGTACAATCAAGCGCAAAACAAAGTTTGTTCAAAGTTTCAAACTTTATCCCTTTTACTTCGTCTTTATAAATTCTGTCCAACACGTGTCTATCTATACCGGAAACCTTTGTAATTTCACGTTTAGACATTTTTTTTATTCCCATGTATTCAGAAACTCTATTTTTTATCATGGTATCTATACTAACCATTTTTATTAAAACTTACATTTATTGTTTTATTTATAGCCAAATGGTTAATATACATACCAGTTATTTTAATATATATTCATACAGGAGGTTGAAAATGATTGATGAAAGAGCCAAAACTATCGGGATTATTGAAAGTGCTGCAGTAGAACTTGAAAACCTTATAGACATCGCACAAACTTTCACTGACGGAAAATCTGATAATAACGATATTAAAGAAATCGATTTTTGTTTATCAAAAATGGAAGAGCATATTTCTAAACTTAACAACCTTTTTAAAAACGGGAATATTGAAAAACTCCTTAATCACTGATTTATAATATCAATTTAAAACTCAAAGTTTCAACTATTGTTTGAATATTTATATTTAAACGAAATTCTTTTTTTGCAGTTTCTATCGCTTTTATATCAGAAATAAGTTTTACTTTTAAAGACATATTATCAAGATTGGATTTCAAAAGCGCTTCAATATAATTTTGCATCTGTGTAAAAACTTCTAAAGGGTCAACCATTTTTGTAATATCTAAAATTTTGTCGTTAAAATCAAGAACTTCATTTCGTTCCAATTCCAAATACCCATCCATCGCATCTTTGACTAAAGAATAATCTCTATCCTCATCTTTCATAGCCGGAACATAAAAACACTGAGCACGAGAAACAACTGTTGTTATCATATCTGATTTATCTTTGGTTAAGAATATAAACGTTGTATTAGAGGGAGGCTCTTCAAAAGTTTTCAAAAGTGCATTGGCTGCATCTGCCTGAAAATTCTGCTGATTTAATCCCTGAACATTTCCATCTTTATCTTTATCACAGAAAATTAAAACTCTATGATAATCAGAAGTTACAAGCAAGTCGTTTTTAATCATTCTGGCCTGATCTATTGAAATAACAGTTTTTGATGTATCATCAGAGGGTTTGTTATCGACTTTTGAAATTGTCAAAACAGCGGGGTGATTATTTTCTCTAATCCATTTGCAATTCAAACACTGGCAAGTATCTGTATGATTACCTGTACAATTTAGCATTCTTGCAACCTCGAGCGCCAAATCATATTGAGATTG
>USJT01000214.1 GCA_900555175.1 uncultured bacterium | reverse complement strand
TTCTCTTTTATCAAAACCTTCAAGACCATTTTCTATAATCATATACATTGAATGTTTGTTATGACCTTTTGCTTCTTTATAATACCCAATATCATGCAATAAGGCTGCTGCATTTAGGTATTCTTTTTCTCTTTCGGTCATTTCAAAAAGCTTCTTATCCGCTTCATCAAAAAGCAACATAGAAATTCTTGCCACTTCTTGCGGGTGAGAAGTGTTTTTTGAAAATTTGTTAAGCATCTGTTGAGCTGTCATTTTCATAATTCCTATTAATTTTAGCAAAAAAATGGATATGGTTCAATATTTTTGATATGATTAAAATAGGTAATATGGTTATGGAAAATATTGAAATAAAAACAACAGATTTTGAAATCCCGGCTGAAGTACTTGATCAAATTCAGCAAAATATTCAGGATATTATCAGGAATTTTGATATTCCTGATGCTAATAAAGATGATGTTTTAAAAAAGATTAATTTCATGTACTCTCAAACAAGACAAATGACTGTGACAGATGCACTTACCAAACTTTATAACCGCAGACATTTTGAAAGTAACTTTGAAAGAGAATACATGAGAGCAAAAAGATATAACAGCAATTTGAGTCTTGCAATTGTTGATATTGACTTTTTCAAAAATTTTAATGATACATACGGTCATTCTTGCGGAGATTACGTTTTGAAGGAATTGGCATACCTTTTATTAAATTCTTTCAGACAAACTGATATGGTGTTCAGATACGGCGGAGAAGAATTTGCCGTTATTTTAACGGAAACTCCTAAACAAACGGCATCTGTACCGCTTGAAAGATTTAGAAAATTTATCGAAAATTATAATTTCAGATTTCGTGATAAAGAATTAAAGGTAACTGTCAGCATTGGAGTAAGCTCAAACACAAGCTTTGAAACACCTTGGGAAATGTTTGACGATGCCGACAAAGCTTTGTACGAAGCAAAAAAGAACGGACGCAACAGAGTTAGCTCTGCTGAGTGATAGTAATATGCAAAATTTGAAGGTAGGATTTTTTATATGATTAAAAATATTTGTAAATTATTTGTTATGATTTTTCTTTTAACAGGTGTTGTTTCAGCAGAAGAATACACACAAGTTCATGCGGAACACATACTTGTAAAAACTGCAGCTCAAGCTCAAGAAATAAAAAAAGAAATTGATAACGGCGGAGATTTTGAATCTTATGCAAGAGCATATTCTCTTTGCCCGTCCGGTAGAAATGGCGGAGATTTAGGTTATTTTGGCAAAGGTCAAATGGTTAGAGAATTTGAAAAAGCTGCTTTTGAAACTCCTGTCGGACAAGTATCAAAACCAGTTTACACTCAATACGGCTGGCATTTAATTAAAGTTCTTGATAAAAAATAATTATTAAAAAAAAATTTAATAAATTTTTATTCATATTTTGTAACTTTATGTTGTTTTTTAGCAAAAATTTTTATTCTCATGTTTCATGTCACTGGAGGTAAATATGAAAATAAACAACAACAACAGTAGTACAAATTTTACAGGAACTTTTATTTTACAACCTAAAAATTTACAGACTAAACAAGCTATTCCAAATATCATAAAAAAAAGCAGACAAGTTTTTTATGATATCAAACGTAATGGCGATGTTGCAGTTGTAACAAAAGACAGATTTGATCATAAAGTTAGAGATTTTATAGCATCTACTAATACTGATTTTGAATATTACCCTGAAATTTCAATATATAACAGTTTTGATAGCAAAAATTCTTTTGGTCTACAAAAATTACTTTTTTATAAAAATAATTGTGAAATCCATGATTTAAAAACTTTAGATACTTTTTTAAATAAAAATATTCCGTTAAGCAAACAAATTAAATATTTACGCAATTCTATGGATACATTAAGATTAAATATCGAACTTCCTGAAATAAAAATTGATAAAAATAATCTTTTTGTTATCCGTGATGAAGCAAGAAAAAGAACTCTTAAATCAACAGGATTTAATAACGGAGATTCATTTATTCATATAATTCCGGATTCAAAATTTGAAGAAACAAAAAAATTCAGACTTGTTGAAAACGGAAAACGTGTAGAAAAAGAATACAAAACTCCTGATGAAATAATTTATTTCCTTAAAATGTTCAAAAAAGCTATTAATAATAAGGATTAATTATCAGAATTTTTAATTCTTTCAGAGATTTCCTCAAAACTATCTCCACCGAATTTTAAAAGAAGTTCGTCTAATAATACGCATGCAATTCTGTTTTCTGCAACAACAGAACAGGCCTCAACTGCGCAGGTATCAGAACGTTCAAAATGCGCTTCGCATTCTGACATATCTTTTAAATCAACGGTTTTTAATGGTTTTCTCAATGTCGGAATAGGTTTCATAACGGCTGTTACAACAATCGGTTCACCATTTGTCATACCGCCTTCTATTCCGCCTGCATTATTTGTTTTTCTTACAATTTTACCGTTTTCAAGATACATTTGATCATGGAATTCACTACCAATAATCTTATAAGCATCAGGATTTCCGATAGAAACCGATTTAACAGCAGGAATACTCATAACTATTTGGGCAATTTTCCCGTCAAGCATTCTGTCCCAGTGAACAAATGAGCCTAAACCTATCGGCAGATTTTCATATACAACCTCAAATTTTCCGCCTAAAGTATCTCCTGCTTCTTTTGCCTTGTCGATTTCATGTTTAAATTCTTCTTCTGATTTTCCTTGACCTATTTGAATAATCTTTGAATGACATTTTATATTAAACTGTTCAAGAATTTGTTTTGCCAAAGCACCAACAGCCACTTCTATTGCAGTTTTTCTTGCACTTGAACGTTCTAAAACATTTCTCAAATCTGTTTGATTATATTTTACACTGCCTGCAAAATCTGCATGTCCCGGGCGGAATTTTGTAAAGGATTTTTCATCTGTTACATCATCAGGATTTGTGCTCATAATTTTTTGCCAATTTTCAAAATCTCTGTTTTGAATAACAAGAGTAATCGGTGAACCTAAAGTTTTTCCAAACCTAACACCTGATGTAATTTCAACA
>USJT01000213.1 GCA_900555175.1 uncultured bacterium | reverse complement strand
CCTGATAAAATGAAAGCTGTTGCAAATTTAGATAATTCTAAAACAATTACTGATATTCCTTTAATGATAAGAAGCGCAATAGTGCTTGTTTGCGTAATATTGGGTTTTGTTTTACATGATGTTACTCATATTGAAACTTGTATTACTGCAATGTTAGGTGCAAGCGTTTTGCTTTTGTTTGAAAAACCAAAAGATATATTGTGCGATGTTGAATGGAATACGATATTTTTCTTTATCGGTTTGTTTATAATTATTGGCGGATTAGAGGCATCTGGTGGAATTTATTTGATGGCTCAATGGATTTTAAAGGTTACTCAAGGTTCTGAAACTGCTGCATCTATGCTTATTTTATGGGCATCAGGTTTAATTTCAGGCGTAATTGATAATATTCCATATACAGCAACAATGACTCCTATGCTTTCAGAAATTCAAAAAACAATGGGTGCTGATTATACTTATCCATTGTGGTGGTGCTTGTCATTGGGCGCTTGCTTAGGCGGTAATATGACGATTATCGGTGCTGCTGCAAATGTTATTGTATCTGAAACTTCGGCACATAAAGGTCACAAAATAGAATTTATGAAATTCTTGAAATACGGTGTTGTGACTATGTTAATCTCATTAATTATAAGCTCTGTATATGTTTATGTAAGATTTTTAATCAAATAATTTAATTGTCTTTTATTAATTTAATTATTGATTTTTTTCAGTAACATTTTCAGTAACAGGTTTTGGTTTTTTATATTTAATGAGGAATAACAAAGGAAGTACAGCAACCGCCATAAATGCAAGCACTGTAAATGCGTCGAAGAATGATGCAAGCTTTGCCTGTTGTAACATTTGATTATATAATGTTCCGCCGGCTTTTCTTGCTGCAACAACTTCAGGGTAAT
The DNA here is from genome assembly GCA_900555175.1 of uncultured bacterium. GTDB lineage: Bacteria > Cyanobacteriota > Vampirovibrionia > Gastranaerophilales > Gastranaerophilaceae > Stercorousia. Next base: position 2,150 of record USJT01000213.1, on the reverse strand, counting down.
GAATTAAAAATTTTGACTTTAAAGCGGCAAGTTTGTATTGAAACATTGGATTATGCGGAGTTAAATTTTCAACAAGATAAGTTTGTCTTACCTGAGAAACTCTTGCAATAAATGTAGCTGAAGCTGATGTTGCAATCGCTGTTACAAGGTTTTTAAATAATGCGTGTAAAGATGCTGCATCTGCGTTTTTAGAAGCAGGAAGTGTTTGAAACGATAATGCTGTAATCGGTACAAACGCCATTGGAACTCCAATGCATAACAATAAGTTTGGTAATACAACGCTTTCTATTGAAGAGGTTGTATTTAATTGTGTAAGCATCAATAAAGAAACTGATATTGTTAAAAATCCTGCTGTTGCCATAACTTTTGGCTTGATAAATCTTGAAACTTCTCCAAATAAAAGCAAGCAAACAAGACATACAATAGATCTCGGGAACATTGAAAGTCCTGATTTTGAAGGGCTGTATCCCAAAAGACTTTGAACAAACATTGGAACAAGAAGTAATGTAGAATAAATTGTAACGTTAATGAATGAGCTCATTAATGTTCCGAACATAAAGTTTCTGTCTTTAAATACTCTGATATCAATTACAGGATATTTGTATTCCAATTCCCATACATAAAAGAATACGAATGCAAATACGCATACGCCTGTTGTCCAGCAGATCCAAGTTGTATCAAACCAGTTGAATTGTTGACCTTTATCAAGAACAACCTGCATACAACTCATTGCAATGACAATTGCACTATATCCTATTATATCAAATTTTTTATTATATTTTTGTTTTTGCGGCTTGTCATTTGGAACAAACATTTTTACAAGTGCAAATGAAATCATGCATAAAGGGATATTCATAATAAAAATCCATTGCCAAGACCAGTTATCTGTTAAATATCCTCCGAAAAACGGACCAGCAAGTGGAGAAAACATCGCTGCTACACCGAATAAGCCCATTGCAATACCTCTTTGTTCAGGAGGGAATATCTCCAATAAAACAGCTTGACAAAGCGGTAAAATTGCACCACTTCCAATCCCTTGAACAAGTCTTGCGACAATTAATGCTTGCAGGTTTGGAGCAAGTATACAAAGTAAGCATCCAAGAGCAAATATCCAAATGCTATAAAATAACAATAATTTTTTGCCTATTAGTCTGACAAGATAACCTGTAATTGGAAGCATTAGTCCTCCAGAAATGATATAACAGGTAATTACTGTATTTGTTTCATATTGGGTTGCTCCGTAAAATCCTGCAATATGTGGTTGGCTTACGTTTGTTGCAGAAGATGCTGCAAGAGCCAAAAAAGCAGGAAGCAATACTGATATTGCTACTATATAGGGGTTTGTTTGTTTTTTAGTTTCTTCCATTATCTGATTTTAACCTTTGGTACTACTGACATGCCAGGTACTATGTTGTAATTTCTAATGTCTTCATCAAACATAATTTTTACAGGTACACGTTGTACAATTTTTACATAACTACCTACGGCGTTTTCAGGTGGGAATAGACTAGATTTTGCACCTGTTGAACGTTGAATACTGTCAACATGTCCTTTGAAACGTTTTCCAGGATATGTATCAACTTTTATTGATACAGGTTGACCTTTTTTCATGTGAGTTAATTGGATTTCTTTAAAGTTTGCAATTACCCATACATGTTCAGGAACAATGTTCATTAAAGGTTGACCTACTTGTAAGTAATTACCTTTTTCAACGCTTCTTGCTGATACCATTCCTGATTGAGGTGCGTATATTTTTGTATATGAAAGGTCAAGTTTTGCTTGTTCAACTTCTGCTTCCAATTTTTGAATTTCAGCTTGAACAGCTTCAGCTTTTGCTTTATTTGATTCTAATGCGGATTGCATAGCTTTAGATTTTTCTGTTGCAGCTTTATGGTTAGCTTGAGCTACTGTGTAATGTGTTTCGCTGTTATCGTAATCTTGTTTTGAAACAATACCTGCTTTGTACATATCAGTGTATCTTTTGTGGTCTTTTGTTGCGAAACTTAATTTTGATTCTGCTGAATTTACATCTTCAAATGATTGTTGAACGTTTGATCCGCCTTCATCAATTTGTTTTTTAGTTACTTCTAATTGAGCTTTAGCTTCTGCAAGTTTTGCTTCTGCTTGGTGAAGTTTTACTTCATAATCTG
>USJT01000212.1 GCA_900555175.1 uncultured bacterium | reverse complement strand
AAATGGCTTCTTTTAAAAGCGGTGATGTTTTTGATAATTCATCGAGCGGAATGTTTTGTAAGATATTTAATTCAGAACCAAATTCGTTGATAAGTTTTTCATATTCTGTGGTAACTGATTTGCTTGACGGGCCAACTCCTTTGATTTCTGAAATAATTTCCTGCAATGGTACAAGAGAAAAGACTTTCCCTGCAGTTTTTGGTAAAGTTGTAATTTTTTTTCTGTCAGAAAGTTCATTTACTCGTGATAAAACGCCTATGGTTAAAGGTTTGCCACATATAGGACATATTCCATTATATTTTTTTGTTTCTTCAGGTGTAAGGCAAATATTACATTTTCGATGGCCGTCTTTGTGGTATTTACCTTCTTCAGGGAAAAATTCAACAGTTCCCGTGTAGCCTTCTCCTGTTTTAAGAGCATTCATAATTGAATAATAATTCGGCTCAATATCAAAAACGGTTGCTTCTCTTGCAAGTTTTGATGCCGAATGCGCATCTGAATTTGACACAAGCCTGAATTTGTCGAGTTTTGAAACGTGCCAGTTCATTTCAGGATCAGAAGAAAGTCCTGTCTCAAGTGCAAAAATATGGTCTGATAAATCTCCATAACAATCCTCAATTGAATCAAATCCTGATTTTGAACCTAATACGGAAAACCATGGTGTCCAGATATGAGCAGGAATTATGTATGAATTTTCTCCTGATTCCAAGACAGTTTCTAACAAGTTTCGAGAATCAAGTCCTAATATCGGACGTCCGTCTGATTTTATATTTCCGATTGCGCCAAGCTTTTCTCTAAAATTTGTCGCAGTTTTTAAATCGGGGACAAATACAACGTGATGAACTTTTCTTGTTTTATCCCATTTTTTATATATCGTTGAAATTTCAACAGTAAGAATAAATTTTACATTTGCATTAATTTGTTTTTCGATTTCAGGTTTTAGCCTAAATGTTCCGTCATCTGTTTCTACAAGCTTTTCTTTTATTTCTTCAAACCAGGCAGGGTGTGTAAAATCTCCCGTACCGATTACATTTAGCCCCTTTTTCTTTGCCCATATTGCAAGTTCTTCAAGATTAAGACTTTTGCTTGTGGCTCTTGAGTATTTTGAATGAATATGTAAATCGGTATAATAATACATTTAAACTCTTCCCCTATATCTCATATATTACAAAGGTTTTGCGAAAAATTATTTGTGTAATGAATTTAAAAATTCTAAAACGTAGAATGTTAAAAATCCTGTAAATGCGTTGATAGTAGCACTTAACACTCCCATAAATACAGAAATTACAATAAGTATAAAAAAGCTTGCATTTCCAAGCATCAAGCCTACTCCGTAATTTGCCGCAAGGTGAAAAAACTTCATCAATATAACCGAAATAGGTACATAAATAATTGAAAATCCCATATAAGAAACAAAACCTGTGATAGCTCCGACTATTATACTATCTTTGGTCGAAGTCAGTGAAAGGCACCCGTATTTGATTAAAATCCAAATTACAAGCGGAGCAACAAAGCAAATCAGGAATGTAAAAGAAATTGCACCTGCATAAGGTATCAACGTAATTACCCCGAGTAAAATTCCGAAAAATACGCTTAAAATAGAAATTTGCCTGAGCAGTATAAAATTAATATCCATGAAATTAATTATACCATAATTGATCGTGTATGACAAATTGCTATTGCGATTGAATCTACCGTATCATCAAGTTTTGGTAAAGTATCAACCCCTAATGACAATTTAACCATTTGCTCAACTTCTTTCTTATCCGCACGACCGTAACCTGTTAAAACCTGTTTAACCTCAATTGGCGTATATTCAAAAATAGGTACTTTAAATTTTTCAAGCACTGTTAAAATTACGCCTCTGGCATGGGCAACGGGCATTACTGTTGTTCTGTTTCTGAAGAAAAAGAGTTTTTCAATTGCAGCACAATCAGGCTTGTATTTTTCAACAATTGTTGTCATATCTTCAAAGATTTCTAAAAGCCTTGCGGATTCTCTTGTCCCTTTTTGAGTTTGAATGGAGCCTGAATGTAGAAGAACAGGAGTTTCCCCATCATATTCGACAATAGAATATCCAACAATTCCCAACCCTGGGTCAATACCTAAAATTTTCATAAAATTATTATAACATAAGTTAAACTTGTTATTTTATTTTTCTTGCTAAAGACAAGCCCGCAGGTAAAGGTAATACTACATTTTCATAATTTGGGTTTGCATTAATCGTATCAATAAACGGTTTGCATTTTGATTCATGTGACAAAACATTATCACATGCAATAATGCCGCCTGTTTTCAAGTGCTTACCAATAAATTCAAAATATTTGATATATTCTGATTTGTTTGCATCAACAAATGCAAAATCAATTACAAAATCATCGGGCAAATATTCAAGATGCATTAAAGCAGAACCTTTTAGAGTGGTAATTACATCATCTACTTTGCAAATTTTGAAATTCTCTTTTGCAACATCAAGTCTTTTATCATAAAACTCGATAGTAGTAAGATGCCCGCCATTTTCTTTTACTGCTTTGCCAAGCCAAATCCCTGAATATCCGTTTGAAGTTCCGACTTCCAAAACGTTTTTAGATTTTTCGGCTTTTATAAGAGTATATAAAAATTCTGCAGTTACTCGAGAAATATTCCAAAATTGTTTTTGAGTTTTTTCTAATTCGCTAAGTACATTTTCAGTTGTGTCATCAAAATATTTTATCATTATATTGCCTGTTTAAAATTATTATTTATTAATCTTTTTCACTTTTTCCGTAACAACTATTGCGTTTGCCGGAATATCAATAGGAATTGTTTTTATAACTTTGTTTGTTCCAAGGTCAAAAACTGTGTATAAAGAAGCTTTTGTATCAGTTATCAAAGCGATATTAGTGTTTTCAATCTGGCTGATTTTAGTTGAAAATCCGTTTGTATTCAAATAAATTGTATCAGTTAAAGTATCGGTTTTGGCATCTATAACTTGAATAGAATTATCTCCGGCACCTAAAACGTAAACTCTGTCATGGAATACAAGCATATCAATAGGTTTTTCGCAAATTTCAAC
>USJT01000211.1 GCA_900555175.1 uncultured bacterium | reverse complement strand
TTGTGGTACTTTCTTGTCGGCACAAGAAAGTACGTATAAAAATTTCTCTAGCAAATATTAATAGGATAATAATATTTATTATGAATAACAACTACCAATTCGACCTTGTCAATGTCTGCTTTGCGTGTCTATCATACATTTTGTCTTTATACCAAGCACCTTTGAATGACTTGTCATCATTATACATATATTGCATATCATGAGAAATAAAATATATTGCACTTACTAAAGTTCCATTGGCTCTATATTGCTTTGACATATAAGGGAAATTCGGATAATTTTCAGAAAATTTATCTATATATCTGAGCTTTCCTAAAGCATCATAATAATAAACAGTCCTTAAATCATTTTTATATTGAATAGCATAACTTATTAATAAATTATTTCTGTAATAGAAACCGCAAAGGTTTTCGGTATCAGTTTCTTTAACCCCGTTTTGAACAAGCATATAATGCCTTTTATAATCTTTGTCTTTTAAATAATCCTTATACTCAGCCCGAAATTCCTTTTTATTATATTTATATACAGTATTTTCACCAAAAAGTTCTTTTTGATATTTATCAATCACAGCATCTCTTTCAACTTGAGAAATATCAAGCCAGTCAAAAACGAGATTTCCTGTTAAAACAATTTCCTTATCAACTTTGTTAATAATCTTAGCAGGAGTAATATCCGCTGATAATGCAGCTTTTCCTACTAATAAAAAACATAATAATATAACTAATTTTTTCATTTATACCCCTCTTTTTATATAATCATATAATGAATTCAGAAAATGTATAGTCTTGACAATCAATTCAGGGCATACTCAAGCTTTTCAAGCTTTTAAATCAATGGTTTAACACAATGTAACAAAATTTTAACATATTTTTTTAAATTTAGCGATATTTTCTTGACGTAAAAAATTGATGTATTATGATTTAATAACATGTTAAATTTAAGTTAGGTGTATTGTGCCCAAATTTAATTTTAACACACAAGTTCATTAAGCTGAAGTTCAGTAAAATGAAAGGTTTACAGCCTCAAGTTAGATTTTTTATTATTGTAAATAATTTCATAAGATTCTGAAATAAAATTCAGAATCACAAGATGAAAAAATAATACAATTTTTTTATATAGTACGTACACATAGACGAGGTGAATTAATGTCTAACACAAAATATGCAGAAAGAGTAACACCAATGGGTATCCCACATACTCGTTTGGATGATTTACCAGACCTTATTGAAGTGCAAAAAAAATCGTTTGAATGGTTTTTAAAAGAAGGTTTAAAGGAAGAATTACTTGCCTTTTCACCAATTAAAGACTACACAGGCAGATTAGAATTACACTTCTTACCAAACTATACTTTCGACAACGCAAAGTATACAATTGAAGAAGCAAGAATCCATGACGCAACTTATGCAAAACAATTGCGTGTAATGGTAAGATTAGTAAACCGTGACAGCGGTGAAATCAAAGAACAAGAAGTTTACATCGGCGATATTCCTACAATGACAGACAAAGGTACTTTCATTGTAAACGGTGCTGAACGTGTAATCGTATCTCAGATTGTTCGTTCTCCTGGTGTTTACTTTAAACGTGATATTTCACCGGCCGGAAAAAGATTATACAACGCAACTATGATTCCTAACCGCGGAGCATGGTTGAAAATCGAAACAGATTCAAATGACATTATCTATGTTAAAATCGATAAAAACAGAAAAATTTTAGCTACAACATTATTGAAAGCTATGGGAATCACAGTTTCTGAAATGGAAACTTTATTCACTCACTTTGAATTCTTAAAGAAAACTTTGGATAAAGATACAGCAGAAACAACAGATGATGCTTTAATTGAAGTTTATAAAAAATTAAGCCCTGGCGATCCTGCATCTGCAGCAGGCGGACGTTCAATATTGGAAGCTCGTTTCTTTGATGAAAAGAAATACGATATTGGTCGTGTAGGTCGTTACAAATTAAATAAAAAATTAAACTTAAATATTCCTAAAAACCAAAGAACATTAACAGTTCAAGATATCGTTGCATCAATCGAATACTTAATCAATTTAACTTATGATGAAGGAACAGTTGATGATATCGACCACTTAGGAAACAGAAGAATCAGATCAGTAGGTGAATTGTTACAAAACCAATTCAGAGTAGGTTTATCAAGAATTGAAAGAATTGTAAAAGAAAGAATGACCCTACAAGATTCTGAAACACTTACTCCGTTGAACTTGTTGAACACTAAACCATTAGTTGCTTCATTAAAAGAATTCTTCGGATCATCACAATTATCACAGTTCATGGACCAAATTAACCCACTTGCTGAATTAACTCACAAAAGACGTATTTCAGCATTAGGACCTGGCGGTTTGATGAGAGAAAGAGCAGGATTTGCTGTTCGTGATATTCACCCATCACACTACGGACGTATTTGTCCGATTGAAACACCTGAAGGTCCGAACGCAGGTTTGATCGGTTCATTAGCTACTCACGCAAAAGTAAATGATTACGGCTTTGTAGAAGCTCCGTTCTTTGTAGTTAAAGACGGCAAAGTAACTGACGAAGTAGTTTATATGACAGCAGACGAAGACGAAGAATTCCGTTGCGCTCCTGCTGACGTTCAACTAAACCCTGATGGCACATTCAAAGATGAATATGTACCTGTTCGTTACAGATCAGAATTCACAATGGATCAATCAAGCAAAGTTGACTTTGTCGGTGTATCTCCAATCCAAATCATTTCAGTTGCGACATCATTAATTCCGTTCATTGAACACGATGATGCTAACCGTGCATTGATGGGATCAAACATGCAACGTCAATCAGTACCTCTTTTAATTACACAAAGACCGGTAGTTGGAACAGGTATGGAAAAAAGAGCAGCTCGTGATTCAGGAATGGTTATCGTATCTGATTGTGACGGTGTTGTAGAAAGAGTTGTAGGTGAAGAAATTATCATCCGCGATATTCACAACAAACCTCACGTTCACACATTAATGAAATATGTAAGAAGTAACCAAGATACTTGTATCAACCAAAAACCATTAGTTCACTAAGGTGATAAAGTTAA
>USJT01000210.1 GCA_900555175.1 uncultured bacterium | reverse complement strand
AGAACCTACATTTGGTGGTGTTACTGCAAGTTTTGGTATGCTTGGCGATATTATTATTGCAGAACAAGGTGCCAGAATCGGTTTTGCAGGACGTAGAGTTATAGAACAGACTATCAGACAAAAGTTACCGTCTGATTTCCAAACAGCAGAGTATTTACTAAAATACGGGCAGGTCGATATTGTTTCTCCTCGTAAAGATTTGAGAGACACTTTGGCTAAAATTTTGGAAATGCATAAAGTCGTACAGTAAGAGGATAGATTTATGACAGCAGTTTTGGATTTTGAAAAACCTATTTTAGAAATTCAGGAAAAAATTGAAGAATTAAAAAAGATAAGTTTGGAGTCAGGCATGGATCTTAATAAAGAAATTGAAACTTTTGAACAACAGGCAGAAGATTATAGAAAAGAACTTTATTCTAATCTAAAGCCATCTCAAAAACTTCAGATTGCAAGACATCCTGAAAGACCAAATTTTCTTGACTATGTACATCATATTTGTGAAGATTTTGTTGAACTTCATGGGGACAGAGAAGGTATGGATGATCGTGCAATTATCGGCGGACTCGCCAAAATTGACGGTAGACCTGTTATGATTATCGGTACTATGAAGGGTAAATCTACAAAAGAAAATTTGGAATATAACTTTGGTATGCCTCAACCTCAAGGATATAGAAAAGCTTTGAGATTGTTCAAACATGCAAGCAAATTTAATATTCCTATTATTACTCTAATTGATACCCCGGGTGCTTATCCAGGTATTAGTGCAGAAGAAACTAACCAGGGCGGTGCGATTGCTGTTAACTTAATGCAAATGGCAAAATTAAAAGTTCCTGTAATTGCTATTATTACAGGTGAGGGCTGCTCAGGCGGAGCTTTAGGTTTGGCTGTCGCTGATAAGGTATTTTTATTAGAACACGCTTATTATACAGTTATTTCTCCTGAAGGTTGTGCGTCTATTTTGTGGCGTGATGCGACAAAAGCTTCTGAAGCTGCTGATGCCTTGAGAATTACTGCTAAAGATTTACTTCATTTTGACATAATTGATGGTGAAATTAAAGAACCGACAGGTGGTGCTCATACAAATTATGACGAAATTTCAGCAACTATGAAAAAGACTATTTTAGATAGCCTTGATGAACTTTCTAAATTCTCAGTTGATGAGCTTAAAGAAAATCGTTATCAAAAATTCAGAAAAATGGGTGTATTTATCCAATAATGATGGTAGACTTCATTTTTTAAGGCAATAAGTATTAGAGATGAATAATTATTTTGAATTACAAATAAAAATTAACCCTGATATTGAAGATGTTGTGTCTGAATTTTGCTTTGAGATGCTTCCTTGTGAAGGTGTTGTTTTGGCTGAAGAAGCTTATAAAGATTTAGAGATGATATCAACTACTGAAGGTACTTTAAAGGTATTTTTGACTGAAGAACCTAAGGATTTAGATAATATTTTAAATTCGGAACGTGAGCTTTTGAAATCACGTGGCTTGTCTGATGAAGAATTAGGTAGTTGGGAATATGTAATTTCAAATAAGCCTAATGAGGATTGGTCAAAGAAATGGAAAGAAAAATGGGATATTACAAGAGTAACCGATAAAATTGTAATTGTCCCTGATTGGCTTGAATATTCTCCAAAAGAAAATGAAGTTGTAATAAGATTAGAACCCGGGTGTGCTTTTGGAACAGGAACTCATCAGACTACACAGTTGTGCATGAAAGCTATTGAAAAATATATGCAAAAAGGTGTAAAAGTCGCTGATATTGGTATGGGTTCAGGAATTTTAGCTATTTGTGCTAAAAAATTTGGTGCTTCTTATGCTTATGGCTGTGATAATGACGAAACTGTAATTGATGTTGCCAAAGAAAATGCAGTAAAAAACAATGCAGAATGTGTATTTGAATTAAATACGGCAGATAAAATTAATGAAAAATTTGATTTTGTTTTGGCAAATATTTTGCATAATGTTTTAGCTGAAATTATGGGCGATTTAAAAAATATTATGAAAGATAATGCAATAATGGTTTTATCAGGAATTTTGGATGAGAAAAAGCCAGTTGTATTAGATGCTATAAAAAAATATAATTTGCAATTAATTGAAGAAGCTCATCAAGATCAATGGGTTGCTTTGATTGTAAGAAAGGTTGATTAGGAAAATGGGAAAAACAGCAATAATAATTCCGGCAAGATACGGTTCTTCAAGATTAGAGGGAAAACCGTTAATTGAAGTTTTAGGCAAACCTATTATTCAATGGGTTTATGAAAAAGCTCAACAATCAAAGTTGGCTGATATTATAATTGTTGCAACCGATGATAAAAGAATTTATGATGCTGTAAAAGCATTTGGCGGAAATGTTGAAATGACATCTACTGAACATAAATGCGGTTCTGATAGAATTAAAGAAGTTGTAATGCGTCATCCTGAAATTTCTTATATTGTAAATTTGCAAGGGGATGAACCTTTAATCAAACCTGAAAGTATTGATGAAGTTGCCAAAAATGTTAAAGAAGATAAGTTGGCTGATATTTCAACATTGATTAGAAAAATAACACCTGTTGAGGCTGAAAATCCGAATTTAGTCAAATGCGTAGTTGATAATTTTGGTTTTGCAATGTATTTTTCTCGCTCTAAAATCCCATTTGAAAGAAATGTCGGAAAATCAGATTTTTACGGGCATTTAGGAATTTATGGGTATAAGCGTGAAGCACTAATTAAGATGACAGAACTTCCACAGAGCTCTTATGAAATGTCTGAAAGTCTTGAACAATTAAGAGCATTACAAAACGGTATGAGAATAAAAACATCTGTTGTTGATTTTGTTCCTGTTGGAATTGATACTGCAGAAGATTTAGAAAAATTTAAAAATATTATTGCTAAGACTCTTTAAATAGACTACTCGGGTTAATTTTAAAAAGTTCTGAAATTTTAAGCAGCATATTTAAGCTAATACGTTCTTTGCAGTTTTCTACTCTGCTGATAAATTCTCGTGAACAATTTAATTTTTCAGCCATTTTTTCTTGAGAAATTTTAGCTTTGAGTCTAAAATTTTTAATATTTTTTGCAATAATT
>USJT01000209.1 GCA_900555175.1 uncultured bacterium | reverse complement strand
TGTTTGCGGATTTTCTCTCAAAATAAGAATAATCCAAGCAATCAAAAGCATTAGTGTAAATCCGACGCAGAACCCTAAAACAGGCGATGTAAACATCGGGATAATAACTTTATCCATAAGAGTTCCGAAATGTACAACGCTCGGCCCTGCCTTAACAATTGCAGCTCCCAAAAGACCACCGATAAGCGCATGAGATGAACTTGAAGGAAGTCCTAAAAACCAAGTAAACAAATTCCAAATAACAGCAGCCAAAAGTGCACAGAATATAACCGTTAGCGTAATCATATCGGCATTAACAATACCTGAGCCGATAGTTTTTGCAACGTGAGTTCCAGTCAGTGCTCCCACAAATTCCAAACTTGCACCGAAAAGCACAGCTTGTTTTGGGGATAAAACTTTTGTAGAAACAACTGTTGCAATAGCATTTGCGCAATCGTGAAAACCGTTTATAAATTCAAATGCCAATGCCACTATTATTACAGCAATTAAAATTAAAATCGTTATTGACATATTCTCAAATTCCCTATGACTGTTTCAAAACCACGTTCAAAATAGTATCAGATACGTAGAAGCAGGCATCAAATGCGTTTTCGATTTCCTTATACATATCTCTCAATTTAATAACGTCAAGGGCTTCATATCTGCCTGAGAACAAATTTCCCATAGCACGTCTGTGAATTTCATCCCCGTGAGATTCAATTTCTTTCATCTCAATATTCAATTTTGTAATTTTTTCAACATCAGAAACTTTTTTAAACAACTTAATAATTTCAGCGAGCTTGTCAGTAGCTTGAACTAAAGTTAAAGCCTGTTCTTTCATTTCTTCGGTGTAATCATTTAATCTGTACACTTCCAAATTCAAGCAGGCTTTTACGATTTTTTTAGTAATTTTATTAAGTTGAACAGCAATTGTCTGAATATCTTCTCTTTCAATAGGAGTTATAAAACTTTTGTTAAGCTGTTTTAAAACCGCTCTATATGACAATTTACCTTTTTTCTTATATTTAAGAGCTTTTTCTTTGTATTCATCGTTCAAATGATCATGCATAATTTTGTCATACAATCTAGCAGTTTTCTGGCAAATCTCCGCACTATCCTGAAAGTAAGTAAAGAACATTTTATCCTCAGGAGGCATAATATATGACATCAAATTAAATTTTGGCATAAATTCCGTACCTTTCTTTTGTGTTTAAATACACACGCCAAGCATACTTTAAAAACAAAAATTTTTAAAGAATTCCGTAACAATACTTAATACAACTATAAAAAACTTATTTGTTACAAATTGTAAACAGTTTAAGTTGCTAAACACAAGGCTTTCAGCTTATTTAACAATATTCTTCCTCCCGAAATATAAAGTTTTTAATTGATATGACCGTAATACACAGTAATAGTAAATTCCAAAAAGGGGGAAAATTGTCAGAAATTCAACTCGGCCTTGGTTCCAAAAACTATGGTGAAATAAATACAACTGAATTAAAAGGCGGAATTAAGCGTGAACAGCTCAAAAGTGAGAATGAAAAATCCATTTTTGATGCAGTTGATACTGACAAAAATGGTGTTTTAGACGCAAATGAAATGCAGCAATTCAGTGCAAAATTGCAAGATGCAGCAGGTAATGAAAAATTATCTAAACGAGAAGCTAAAAAATTTCTTAAAAATGAAAATCTTAAAGACATAGATAAAAAAGAATTATTCAACTTTATCAATTCTTTATCAGAAAACAGTGAAAATATTGCATCTTCACAAGTCTTGGAAGAAAATGGTCAAAAAACAATTCTTGTAACATACAAAGACGGTTCACAAGAAACAATTAATCCAGATAAAACTTCTCAAATTGTATCAACAGATGAAAATAATACTGTTACAACAAAATTTTTTGATGAAAACAAAGAATTAACACAAGAAAAAATTGTTCAAGAAAATGGAGACAATTCAGTTACAGATATCGAAAACGGTTTACCTGTTAAAAAGACAACAGTAAGCAATAACGGTTCAAAAACATCCGTTATCGAATACGAAAATGGTAAAGAAGTAAAAGAACAAATTAAAGAAGGTTCTGTACAATCAAGCTATCAATATGTAGATGGCAAACCTGTTATAACAGAAAAAATTGAAGATTTAGGTAATAATATTTTAAGAACAACAGATTATAAATATAATGAAGATGGAACAATAACAGAAAATATTACCGAACCTAACAAACAAACAATTCGCCAAACAAAAGACGGAAAAGCTCTTTCAGAAGTAATTACAGAAGACAATAAAAAAACCGAACGTTTGTATAAAGAAGATGGAACAACTCAAGAAATTATCACAGAAGGAGATAATAAAACAGCAACACTTTATAACACAGAAACAGGTAAACGTTTACAACAAAGCAAAATCGTAAACGGCAAACAATACAATATTGCATATGACGGTGCAGGCAACACAACCGGTATAATTGTTCAAAACGGCGAAAGCATTTCAGATATTGCAAAGAAATTCGGCTGTTCAGAAAAAGAATTAAAAGAAGTTAACAAAGACATTTTAAAAGGTAAAAAATATTTCAATGTTGGTGATGAAATAAAAATTCCTAGAGAAATAGATGCAAACTCAAAAGCACTTAATAACAGAAAATCTGCACAAGAAGCAAAAGCAGAATACGCAAGAGATGCAGAAATCCGCAGACAAAAAGCAGAAATCGCCAAAGCAAAACAACAAGAACAAGCATATTACAAAAAACTTGGAGTAAAAAGTTTCAAAAACAAAGGCAAAAAAGTAAAAGCAGACGGTTGGGGCAATAAAACATTTGAAGTTGTAGGTCAACTTGGCTATGCACGTCAACTTGTAAAACGTGACGGCAAACTTTATACAATGTCACACGATAATAAGATTTTACGTGAAGATTACTTGCAAGCACATAAAGCTTTTGTAAGCAAACCTAAAAAGTTGCGTAATAATACAGCTTCAGGCATCAAAGACGTAACTTACGTAAAAGATAAAAGCGGAAAAGTTTGGTACTTCGATGAAAAAACCGGTAAAGCAATAGTAAAAGGCGGCTATCAAAAAGTTGTAAAACAAGAAGTAGCATA
>USJT01000208.1 GCA_900555175.1 uncultured bacterium | reverse complement strand
GTAAAAATGTAAAAAATTATGAAACTAATTATCAGAATACTTGTTATACTGCTTGTTTGGAGCGTGGCGATGATTATGACGATGAAATACACCGGGAATTAGGTTATCAGTTGGAAGCAAGTAAAGATATATATATATCTGATTTAGAATGTTTTGTTTTATTTTTTTGTAGTCGAAACAATATTGATTTTAATTTTGAAGATTGAATTTTTTATCGTCAGGAGGATTAAAAATGATTAAAGTATTTGAGTGTTTAGGTGTTCAGACTTTCGAGAAGGATGGAAAAAAAGGAACTAATATATATTACAGTGAGTCTTTTGATGATTCTGAAAAGAATTGTTCCGGTGTTAAGTGCAATCACTTGTTTACCTACAAGAATATTACGGTACCAAAACCGGGTGAAAGATTTAAGGCTATGTATTCGCTTGGCTTTGACTTTAAGAACCAGCGTAATATACCGATCCTGGAGGAGATCTGCATAGTTCCTTTCAATAAATAGCGTGAATTACCTTTTGGTACTTTACATAATAACATGGTTGCCGGACTTCGGTTCGGCAGCTCCCCTAAAAAGGAGATATAATGAGTGAAGATAGTATATATAATACAGAGACAGTTTCAGAGACTGCTCCGGAGACTCAATCGTCTGATAATCAAGTTAATAGTGATTATATCGCACTTGGTCTAGTGGGTGTGTTTCTTCTTGGTTGTTTGGTTGGTCTTTTCGTTTTTCGTGTATTTAGTTCGAGGTGGCATACTTGATTAATAATGAGATTTTCAACAATTTTTTTGAGGTTGGCATAATTGGGATTGCAACCGGATTTAGCATTGGCTTTATATCGTGGGGCTTCGGCTTTGCGATTTATAGTATAATTAAATGGTTTAAAATGGCCTAGCAACATCAGGCCGGAAAGGAATAGGGTTAATGGATATGGAGAGTATTTCTACAGCTATGAGCACTGCTTTCGGTAATGTTCAGACAAATGTAACTTCAATGATCACAACCTGTGCACCTTATGCACTCGGTATCATTGGAACAGTCCTCGCCGTAACAATCGGCATCAAGGTATTCAAGAAGCTTACTGCTCAGGCCTAGTAATCGTGTATACCACTCGGAGAGTGGGCAGAAATGCCCGCTCTCTTATTTTTTTAGAAAAGGGGGTTAATTCTATGACTAAATTAAAAAAACGTGCTACAGCCTTGTTATTAGGCTCTGTAACGTTCTTTATGGCCTTGGCTATGCCTTATAACACAACACGTGTATATGCTGCTGATGTGGCTTTTTCGTGGGTTGTTAATGAGTCATCCAATACTATATTGAATTGGATATTGTTATATCTTGGTATATCTGTGGCACCAGAGGTTATTTCTGAGGGAAAAGTATTTGACAAAACTGGTCAATTTGCAATGGATTTTTGTAATGAATTTTTTGGCGATACCTTTGAGCAGTGGTATGTTTCCAATGGTTTTAGTGAAGATATAGGTACGTTTAAGCGTGAGTTTAATGATATATTAACTCAGGATTTTGATGCTGCTAAATATGTTGCCGGAGATGTAAAAAGTTCTGTATTAGATATAGTTAATTCTTATTTAACTAGTGGTGTTTGTTCTGATATGAGTTTGTTTGATACTTTCGATTTTGGTCATTATGCATCTAATTGTTTAGAATTAAATCAAACATATAATTTATATTTTAAAATGGGCTCTTATGATTCTTATGGTAAACCGTATATTAATACTGGTTATGGTAATGATGCATATAGGGTTACTTCAAGCGATGTTAGTCAAGGTAGTTTTTATTGCTTTAATGTTTTTTGTCAAAATTCTGATTCTACATATAATGCTTATTGTTTGGAAACTGCACCTTTTAAATTTTCTAGTGCTACTGAGTTTTTTAATGGGATTTATTATCATGTTACTAAATGGACAAGCTCTATTAATTTAAAGTCTTTTTATTTTGAGTCAAGTTTGCCTAGTATGCGTGTTAATTCTAAAATTAAAGATTCTTTATCTGCATTGTCTAAAGATGGTTCTTTTTGGGATATTTTTTCGTCTTTGATTAATGATAGAGCTTTTTTCCCTAATATTGATATTCCTGATGTAGCTGGGAAAGATTGGGCTTTTGACTTGGTTGGTTGGCCGGATTCTTGGGACATTGATAAACCGGATGTGAAGCCGTGGGATAATGTTGATTCTTTACCTATTCCCGGGGATATTGCTATTCCTAAAGAGATTCCGGGGGTTACTGATTTACCTGGCATTATGGATGGTGTTATTGATGGTACAATTCCGTGGCCTGATATTATTGACATCATAAAAGATTTGCCTGTTGATCCAACTCCTGAACCTGAACCGGAACCTGAACCGGAACCTAAACCGGAACCGGAGTTACCGGAGATTCCTGCTGTTCTTCCTCAGGGAGTATCAGACAAGCTAAAAGATTTAAGCGGTAAATTTCCGTTTTGCATACCTTTTGATTTAGTGGAATGTTTTAAATCTTTTGGTTCTAATGAAGCTGCGGAAGCTCCTAAGTGGGATTTGACTTTTAGTATTCCTGGGACAAATAAGGATTATGAATTTAGTGTTGATTTGTCAGTGTTTGATAAGTATATTCCAATTTTCCGTTCAGGGTTTTTAATTCTCTTTTTAATTGGTTTAATACTTGGGACTCGTAAATTGATTGGTTGGCAAGTTAAGAATTAGTGAGGTGATTTTTATGTCTAAAGCTGTATATGCGTTAATTAGTCAGTTAGTTGTTAATAGTTTGATTTTAATTATTCTTGCAGTTGCTTGTAATTTTCTTCCTGATAGTCCTTTTAAGTCTTATCTTAATAGTGGGGTGTTGTCTGCACTTCAACCATATATGAAGTATATTAATTGGTTTCTTCCGGTTAAAGAGGCTATATCTGTATTAGAACTGTGGGTTGCTTGTGTTTTGCAGTATTTTCTTTGGGAGTTTATCCAAAAGTGTATGAATGCTGTATCAGCTAATAGCTCTACCAGTGGATTAACTTCTGTTGGAAAGTAAGGGGCAATGTCATTAAGTTAAGATGACCAATCAAGATCTTAGCATCAGAAATGATGCTA
>USJT01000207.1 GCA_900555175.1 uncultured bacterium | reverse complement strand
AACAGCCTCAAGCATATCTTGAAGTTGCTATTATTGAGCTTAATGAAGAAGGTTCTAAAACTTTACAAAACAGTTGGACATTTTTGAGTAATACATTCTCAGCTACATTTGATGGTGAAACGACTAAAACAGATCCAATGCATCCTATATTTTTAAAAGGTAGTGGTTATGAAGTATGGGATACAAGTGGAGATGAACCTGAACTCGTAAACACCTTAAAACCGTTTAGTGGACCTGTAAATATTTCTTATGCAATTAATTATTTGGTAAGAAATAGCAAAGGTCGTGTTGTTTCAAATCCTCGTATTTTGATAACTAACGGACAAGAAGCAAAAATTGATGTAACTGAAGATTATATCGAATCAACAGAATCAGATCAAAGTGCATATACAGGTGGTACAATCGCAACCAGAGATTATAATATTGGTAGTGATGCCGGTATTCAAATCTCTATTACACCATTTATTAGTCCTGATGGATACGTTACTATGAATATTACTCCAAAATATTCTACGATATTACAACAGGTTACTGCTACTGATAGTGTAGGTCAATATGTTGCGGCTACATTACTTTCACACAGAGATCTTGATTTGAAAAATGTAAGGATTAAAGATGGTGAAACTCTTGTAATCGGTGGTATGATCAGCGAAGAAGAACAAAAAGCAATTGGTAAAGTCCCAGTATTAGGTGACATACCAGTTATAGGTACATTGTTCAGATCTACAACTTCTACAAAAAATAAAAATGAAATGGTTATTATGATTACTCCGAAGATTGTAACTGATACAGAAGACGCTATTGGAAATACCGATACATTATAAAATAAAATATTACTAAGATGAATGAACTTCTAAACAGGTTAAAAAACAGTGTCAATTTAAAGATACTAAATAAGGTCGACAGTGCACTATTGGAACAATACAAATTTGTTCCAATTAGTGTTAAGGATAATTTTCTGTTTGTTGCGATTAATTCATCTTCTGATAAAGACGTAATAAATTTAAAATTAAAAGAGTTTTACCCTCAACAGGTAAAGTTTATTCAAGTCCCTGATCAAGATTTATCGGATTTGATTAGTGCCCTTAAAGAAGATATGCAAAATGGGAAAACGGACGGTACTTCAAAACAGGTCAGACTTGGTGAATTACTTGTTCAAAAGGGGTATATTAATGATGTTCAACTTTTGCAAGCTTTGGCTGAAAGTAAACGTCAGAAAATTCCTATCGGTTCAACTTTATTTAAACTCGGGTTTATTACACTTGATCAATTAAAGGAAATCTTGCACCTGCAAACGGGGTATGATTTGGTTACTCCTGAGCAGCTTGCTTCTCAGGCTAAGTTTATTAAGATATTGCCTGAAGATTTTATTAAAACTAATAAAATCATTCCGATTTCTTCTGACGGAAAAACATTGATTTTAGGTGTTGTAACTCCTGTTAAACCTGATGTTTTAAAAGATATTATTTACTTAACAGGTCAGAACCCTAAACAGTTATTGATGACTCACTATGAGTTTCAAAATTCTTTGAATACTTTCTTTAGTGAGCAGAAAAAAGAAACTGAAAAAGTTATCAAAGAAATTGAAAGTGAAGCTGATGAATTTGAAGCAGAAGAATCACTTTCAGATATGGTTGATAAGCAGTTAAAAGATTCAACCGGTTCTGTTGCTAAATTTGTAAACCAGATTATTACAAATGCTATTGACAGTCATGTATCAGATATTCACATTGAACCAAGACTTTCAGGCTACATTGTTAGATACAGAAAAGACGGTATGTTACAAAAAGTTCTTGATATTCCGCCGAAGGTTGAAACATCTGTTATTGCCCGTTTCAAAGTTTTGTCAAGAATGAACATCGCAGAACATAGAAGACCTCAGGATGGTACATTCTCCATAAAGTATAAAAATGGCTCATACGATTTCCGTATCAACACGTTACCAGTATCGGGTAAAGAAAAGGTTTGTATCCGTGTATTGGCACCTGCTGTTAGTTTGAACGCCGAAGATAAGAATATCAAATTAATCGGTGGTACTGATGAAGATATTGCAAAAATTAAAAATATGGTAAGTTGTCCAAACGGTATTATTCTTACATCAGGTCCTACCGGTTCAGGTAAAACAACTACTTTGTATTCTGTATTGAAGAGTTTGAATGATGAAGATGTTAATATTACAACAATTGAGGACCCGATAGAAATTAAGTTGGAGGGTATTAACCAGTCTCAGGTAAACGCAAAAGCAGGTATTACATTTGCAGCTTGTATGCGTGCGATATTAAGACAAGACCCTGATATCATTCTTGTTGGTGAAATTCGTGACTATGAAACATTGGAAATCGCTATATCTGCTGCGTTAACAGGTCACTTAGTTTTAAGTACGGTTCACACAAACTCTGCTGCAGCAACTGTTACCCGTTTGATTGAAATGGGGGCTAAGGATTATCTTGTATCTTCTACATTGTCAGGAGTTATTGCTCAACGTTTGGTAAGACGACTTTGTGACGATTGTAAGGAAGAATATTTCGCATCTCATGATGAAGCAAGACAAATTATTGCTGATGAAAATGAAATTCAAGAATTTATGAAGAAACCTATTTATAGGGCTAAGGGCTGTGCAAAATGTGATTTTACAGGATATAAAGGCAGACTTGGCGTTTATGAAATAATGAGCATAAATAAAGAGATAAAAAGATTGGTCGCAGAAGGTGCTCACGATTTGCAAATTGAAGAAGCTGCCGTTAGAAATGGTATGCGTACATTGAATCAGTCTTGTATGTCTCATATATTGAAAGGTTTAACTACAATTGATGAATTCGTCAGAGTTCTCGGTGTTGTTAATGAATAGGAGAAATTATGGCAATATATAATTATATAGCTCTTAAAAATAATAAAGATATTGTTAAAGGTAAAGTTGAAGCGGAGGATTTGCGTGAAGCACGTGAAAGTATCCGTAAATTAGGATTTATCCCGACAAAAGTTTATGAAGAAGCAAAAGAAGGGGAAAAAAATACAAAGGTCGCTAAAGTCCATGGTGGCAAGGTTCAAAAATTGGGTTTGCAAGACCGTATTGATTTTACTTCTACTTTGCAAATCTTGGCT
>USJT01000206.1 GCA_900555175.1 uncultured bacterium | reverse complement strand
CAGAGTGCCACGTCTCGCTTTTATAAATAATATGTAAGACGTAACGCTTGTTCGCTCACGCTACCAAGTCCCTCTCGCAAATGATACTTAATCATTTGTTCGGCAGAGTGCCACGTCTCGCTTTTATAAATAATATGTAAGACGTAACGCTTGTTCGCTTACGCTACCAAGTCCCTCTCACAAATGATAATGTCTTACGCTATTACATATTTATGTCAATTTGCAACTTTTTAAGTATAACATCTATAATTTTCTTTGTAAACCGATTGCAATTTCATGGAGAAAATGTTAATATAATTATATGGGTCTTAATGATTATAGAAAAAAGATTTTTATAAATTCTCAGTGTTGTACTTATTATAATGTTAACAAACATACTATTTTAGCTGGGATTATGAGAAATAAAGGGTATTTGTATTCTGTCAATTTACCCGATGAAAAAATTAAACAAGTTAATGCAACTTATAGAAAATTCTTAACCCTATTAAATTCTTTAGTTGCACTAGAAATTATTTTATACATATATCTTGTGATATTTCCAAATTTTGTCACATTTATGAAGATGCCATTTTGGGCTTCTATTTTAATATTGGCTTTTATCCCTTTAGTGGCTCTTTATTTAACTTATTTGGGAGTTAATGCTCTTTATGAAAATTTCCTTGCAAGATATATTGGTACATTTAAGAAAACTCAATTTAAACCTCAAGTTAAATATATTGATGATAAAGCTTTTAATGAATATGAAAATACTCCGAGGAAAAGTGTTTTTATCATTTTAATTTTAGCTATTTTGTTTATTGGTTATATTGTTACTCCTCTTATAATTTCAGGTTTTAACAATTCTGGGCACTACAAGTTAGCAAAAAATCTTGCAGGTGTATATTTGACGTTTGTTCCTGTTGCTCCTGAAGTTTATGCTGATAAAGCATATTCTGAATATAACCTTAAAAATTATAAAGATGCCGTAAAAGATTACGAGAAAGCTAATGAATATAGTTTATCGGATTCTTTTTCTGATGATATTTTAGGGGTAAAAACTTATTATTTGCCTTATAAAGATATGATTTCAGAATTTGATAATGCAATCGCTAATGAAAAGGAAGTTCCTGCTAAATATTTCTTAAGAAGCGAAAAAGCTGCATATCAAATTAAAAATAAAGATTATGCTCCTGCATATAAAGAGTTAAATACACTAATAAGCGCATACGAAAATAAGGAAAGTGTGTTCTTCTCTCCTGCAGATGTTTATTATAACAGATCAATTATAAGAACTGCATTGGGTGAATTTAAAGGTGCTAAATATGACAAAACTATGGCTCAGAGAATGTGCCCTGATTGTCAATTTAGTGACGTTGTAACAAAACTTATCAGAAAACCTTAAGATATTAATCTGTTATGGTATTGAGTTTTTGATGATTTTAGGGTATTCTCGTGTTAGAGAGGGAGAAATTAATGCTTATTTTAGAAGATTTAAAAGAAATTAATGATGTTATAAAAACATTAGCAGATTTTGTGCAAAATGATGAAACCGTAAAACCTGATTTTGAAGAGTATTTAAAGACAATTGGACAACAAAGCGGGATGAATTTTCAATCTGCTTGCTTCAACTATATATTTGAACGTAATTTGAATCATAAAAGTATATTGACATTGTTTTTAGAAAATTCTAAAAAATTACCTGCTTCTACAAAGAAAATTGTAAAAGCTTTAATGGAATCTATATCTTCAATATTTGAAGTTAAGAGAGTTTTGCAAAACGGTTTTGACTTGAATAACATAATTAATGAAAAGACATATAGTGTTGTTTCTCTTGTCAAAATGACTACATTTAGAGGAATTGGCTCCGGTCAGTATGTAGTTGCAAGAATTTTTAAATTTGAAGATGCATATTATCTTTTGGAAATTTCAGGAGTATTGCCTTCAAGCAGACGTGATGATGCTTTGAGATATTCTGTTGCAAAGATTATCCAAAACCCTGAACTTGTTTATTTGGATAACCCTGAAAAGCAAAAAGAGATTGAAAAAGATATTAAAGATATTTATGGCAAATTTATTGAATTTTTCGGTAAAGATGAAGTCGTTACAACGAATAAATTTGCTGATGATTTGATTGGTGCATTCAATGATTTTGCAGAAGGCGGCGAAAAAGTTGATTTTAGTGATAAAATTCAGCCTTTAGACAATTACAGATTTTTCAGTGTATCAGAATTCAATAATTCTTACGAAAACTTTTTGGAAAATTCTCTTGGCGGATTTTCTTCACACAAAGAAATTTATGATGTTGGCATAATTTTTGATAAAGAGTTAGGACTTTACGCTGTGCCATTTTTTGAAACATTTAATAAAGTTATTGAAAATCCTGAAAAAGTTGAAAATGCAAAACAATGTGTTGAATTTTTCTTAGAAAATGATAAATTTTCAGCTAACATAATTAAAAGAGTTGCTGAAAGACATGATAATTTTATGGAAGTTGTTAACAATCTTTTAGGAACAAATTATACATTGGATGAGTTATTGGAACATTATAAAGCAAGATATTTAGAACATAAAATATTCTCATCAACTACTGTTTTGTATAAATCAAAAGCATTTTCAAAGACTTTGGGAATTATAGAAGAAGATATTGAAAAACCTAGTCTTGAAGGCATAGATTTAAGCAAGGTTGGGCGTAATGATCCTTGCCCTTGCGGAAGCGGTAAAAAGTTCAAAAAATGCTGTGGCGCAAATTTATAATAGTTGTTTATGAATTAAGCAATTTTAGTAAAGAATTTGAGCTAATACCGATAATATTTTCAAGATCGCCTGTGTAGGATTTTATGTAACCTTCAGGCATTTCTTGAATACCGTATGAACCTGCTTTATCAAAAGGTTTGTAATTATCTATGTAATATTTTATTTGTTCATCTGAAAGATTTTCAAATGTAACTTCGCTTGTTGTGGAATTCTTTTTTACTTCATTTGTTTGTGTATTTATAACGACAATACTTGTGACAACGAGATGAGTTTTGCCTGAAAGTCTTTTCAACATTTTAAAAGCACCCTCATAACTTCCGGGTTTGCCGAGAATTTCGTTATCTAAAACAACAACTGTGTCGGCTCCGATTATA
>USJT01000205.1 GCA_900555175.1 uncultured bacterium | reverse complement strand
CTTCAATTGAATCCAGAGGAACATCCATTAATCCTTTTAAAATTGTATTTTCGTAAGAATCGACAGAATCTGTCCCGTGGAGTTTATAACGACCTTTTAGTACATTTTTTATCATTTGTTTATTTACATCAAGATCTTTAGGGAATACTTTACCGTCGGATTGTTTTTTGATTACGTTATAAATTTCTTCCGGTGTTTTGTTTTGGATATTTCTCAAATGCTGTGCAATATTAAGACTTAAGATTTGGTTAGTCTTTTTAGTCCAATATTGACCTGACATTACTGCATAGTCTTGAACTTCTATATTGTTATGATTAAGTAATTGACTATTTTCGGTACGTTTATCCGGATTAATAATATTTTTCAATTCTTGAGTATTTGTGTGAGATTGTACATAATTCAATTTTGCAATATCAGGGTTTGCATCCCAAGTGTAGAAACCGCTTTCATGTTTGCCGTCAAGTCCAAAGTATTCAAATTGAGATACAAATCTTGTCCCAAGACCGCTATATAGAGAAATAGGATGATTTTTCCCGTCTGTTTTGTTATATTTAATAAGTCTTTCAACATTCTTTTTGTAAGTTTCAGGGTTAATTCTGAAGCTGTATGGAATTACGGTATCATTGTGATTGTTAATATCAAGATAGTTTTTGTCGAATTTTTTATATGCATCAATTAATTCTTGGTTAGAATATGAGCCTGCATTTGCCAATCTGTTATCATAAATTTGTATATATGTTGGTTTATGTCTGTCATATTTTTGAGAAACTATATCTATTGTTCCGTTTTCGTTTTGAACAAATTTATAAGGAGAGTTTACAAGTCTGTGGGTAACATGTTCTGTCTTTTTACCGAAAACACCAAGACTTAGCGGGCTATCTTTAAGTCCTGAAATGTTAAACCAGTTAAAATAAGGTGATTTATTACCCCATTTTAAAATATGTTGAAAGTGAACACCTTCAAGACCTTCGTTGACATAAGCACCATCTGATACTAAATTAATCCCTTTTGCAAATAATTTTTTCTGTAACGAAGTATAATTGTTAATATTCCCGACAGAATTTGCCATTTGAAAACAGTTCTTGTTCCAATATCCATGCGCTGTTAAACTGTCATCTGTGAAAAGTGGAAGGGTAATTATTCTTGAGAATATATCAAGTTTTCCGTCATCAAGATCTTTTTCTACACCTGCAAGAGTTCCACCGATTTTGTTTGCGAAATTCTTAGAAGATTTGAGTATGTCTTTTATTTCATCAGAATCTCTCATTACAATATTGTTATTTTTATCATATTTCCAAGCAACATTGTAGTTATCAGGAATAATAAGTTTCATAGAGCCGCCTTTGTTTACCAAAGGAGCGTTTCCTGGAACAATATTGTATATATCATAACCTTTATTGGTTATACCTGTTTCGTTTATGACGTTTCCTGCATCTGTCATGTAAATCGGAGATGCGTTGTGATTATTTTTAGGATAAAGTTTGTAGTGATATGCAAAAGGTTGGTCAAGTGATAAGTTGTAATCTGCTTGTAAATCTACTTTTGTTGGTTTCCCGCTTTCCAGTTTTATTCCGTATTCTTTATTGTCAGAATTCTCATCTGTAAAATCAACTGGTTCCAGAATATTTGTTACGTAATAATTTTTGTTATTATCTTGGCCAACAGAATATAATTCAAGAAAACAGTCATATTTGCTGTCATCATAAGTATAATTGAATTCGTATACTCTGTTTCCTCCGTTATCTTTTTTTGCTTGGTATCCTTCAAAGTTGATTTTTCTATTATTTTTAATATTATTCGGCTGATTTAAATTTAAATTAAAATTAACTTTCACTTTCACAACTCCTTACTACTTAATTTATAACTCAAGTGAAGATTTTTTTTTGACATTGTATAATATATTATTAACAAATTTTTACAAAAAAAGATTAAAAATTAATTCTTTGATATAATTTCACAGGAAAAGGAGAAAAATACATGCAAGTTATGGATATGAAATATGATATTAAAGATATAAATCTTGCTGAACAAGGTAAGAATCAAATTGAATGGGCTTTTAAAGATATGCCTGTTTTAAAACAAATTCAAGAAAGATTTATAAAAGAACAACCTTTTAAAGGATTAAAACTATCTGCTTGTGTACACGTTACAAAAGAAACAGCAGCTTTATGTGTTGTTATGAAATCAGGTGGTGCTGATGCTGTTTTAGTTGCATCAAATCCTTTATCAACTCAAGATGATGTAGCAGCAGCTCTTGTAAAATATTATGGAATTCCGACATTTGCAGTTGCCGGTGAATCTGTTAAAGAATATAAAGAGCATATTCAACATGCTTTAGATCATAATCCTGATATTATCATTGATGACGGATGTGATATCGTTTCAACAATACATGCTGAACGCCCTGAAATGGCTTCTAAAATTATTGGTTCAACAGAAGAAACTACGACAGGTATTATAAGATTACAAGCTTTGGAAGCTCAAGGTGTTTTAAAATTCCCTGCAGTTGGTGTTAATACAAGTTTGACAAAACATTTGTATGATAACCGTTATGGTACAGGTCAAAGCTCTATGGACGGTATCATAAGAGGTGCAAATATATTGATTGCAGGTAAAACTGTTGTTATTTCAGGTTATGGCTGGTGCGGCAGAGGTTGTGCATTACGTGCTAAAGCTTTGGGTGCAAATGTTATTGTTTGCGAAGTTGATCCGTTGAAAGCTCTTGAAGCTGCAATGGAAGGTTATAGAGTTATGCCAATCGCTCAAGCAGCAAAAGAAGGCGATATTTTCTTAACAGTTACAGGTGATAAACATGTAATTGATGTTCAACATATTTTATCTATGAAAGATGGTGCGTTCTTAGCAAATTCAGGTCACTTTGATTGGGAAATAAATGTAGCAGGATTGAAAGAGCATACTGTTGAAATTAAAGAAATCAGACCTAATTTTGAAGAATTCAAACTTGATAACGGAAAATCAGTTTATGTATATGCAGAAGGTCGTCTTGTAAACCTTGTTAATGCTGAAGGTCATCCTGCAAGTGTTATGGATATGAGCTTTGCAAATCAGGCTTTAGGTATTGAATTCTTGGTTAAAAATAAAGGAAAATTAGAAAATAAATTATACACACTTCCT
>USJT01000204.1 GCA_900555175.1 uncultured bacterium | reverse complement strand
CCATAATTAAACTTTTTTTCAACATAAATTTAATTCCTTTCTTTTTACATTAAATCTTTTAACATAACTGCTAATTCTTTTTTGGCGTTGTACAACCTTGATTTTATAGTCCCAACCGGGCATTTTAGTTTATAAGCTGCGTCTTCATAAGAATAATCATAGATTTCGCATAACATTATAACTTCTTTGAATTTTGGCTTTAATGAATTTATAGCCTTTGTAATTATTTTTTGTCTGTCATTTGATATTACTCTTAATTCAGGTGTAGATTTTTTATCCTTTACTGTGTTAATTACTTCATCATCGTTTGTCAGACAATCCTGATTGCGCTTCTGTTTCGATTTCAGGTAATCTTTAGAAACATTTTTGGCAATAGTATTTATCCAGCTTTTGAATGAACCTTGTTCAGTGTATTTGTCTGCGTTTTTCCAAACTTTAACATATACTTCTTGTTCAAGATCCTCATTTGTTTCGTTTGTAATAAGTCGTATTATACTTCTTACGTTGTTTTGATTGCTTTTTATAAGCTCTTTAAAATTCATTACCTACTATTCCACCATTAACAATCCGTACGAATCAACAGGAAACCCGTAATCATCCGCACTTAGAGTCGTACCGTATTTTATAGTATCAGACACATCTGTATTAAAATTTACGATACCCAAAGCTGTTCCGCTAAATAAAATTGCAAATACGGCACAAGCCATTTTTAATTTTGCAACATTTAAACGTTGAGCTTTGTAATAAGGTTTTACCTCTTTTAGCAAACCTGAAACTTTATCCATCACTTCCTGTTCTTTTTTACAATCCTCACAGGTTTCAAGATGTTTTTTCAATGCTTCATCGTTACCGAAAGTAAATAATGCTTCGTATTTAGTACATTTATCAGTCATTTTGTAACCTCTATACTTATATAACGATAACGAAAAAAAAAAGTTCATTTGCTTTAAATATTTCTTCGTAATATTATAACATATGTTAACAAAACTAGCAAAAAAATATATTTACCCGTTTTATAGGGCTTGGGAAAAGCAATGTCAATAACAAATATAATAAAAAAAACTTGTAAATCACTAGGCGAAAATAACAAACCGACTTATGTCGTAATGTCAATTGCGGCTGTAAAAGGGATTTAACAATTGCCGTATCAAAGGGGATATTGCGTCCGACATTCACAATGATGGATAAGACAGAAAGCCCTGAAACAAAGAAATATACAGCACTAAGAGAAGGCTTAACAGAAGCAATTGCAATTCCTGCATATTGGGCATGCGGAGAAATTGCAGGCAAATGTGCCAAAAGAGTTTTCAAAAATAATGAAGGGCTTGCCAAAAGGGCGGAAACAAACCTTATGTTCATGGGCGTATGTGCTGCAGCATTAATTGTTATACCTGCCTTATGCTCTGTGGCAATCAAACCAATTATGAACGCATTAGGCTTAAAAGCTCCGCAAGACAAAAATAACAAACAAAATAAACCTAAAAATATTGACATTACATCTCAATCAAACCCGATAAAAGTTACAAATCCGACTCAAAAACTTAATGTTTACCCTAATATGAATACATTTATAAACAAACCTCAAAGCGGTTTGAGAGTGGGGGGCTTATGATTAGTGCAGTAAAAAGTTTAATAACAAGCTCACAACTTGCAAATATTGCTCAAAATACAACTCAATCAGTTGCAGCTGAAACAACTTTAAAATCAATCGGCAGACCGGGATTTATTCTAATAGATAAAGATATAGATTCTGACACAAAACAATACGCAGCTGCAAAAGAATTTTTATATCAAGCGACTTGTTTAAGTATTTATTTAGCCTTAATAGTTCCTATATTTAAAAAAGGCGGATTTCAGATTGCGAAAAAATATATATTCAAAAACACAGAAGGCTTTGAACACTTTAAAGACGTTAAAGAATATATGCATTATAGAAAACTTGCCGATAACCCTTCTGTAAAAAACAGAATGAGCACCCTTAACAAAGAAAGACTTCTTGATAATTCAAATATTAAAGATCAATATAATACTACATTACAAAAAGAATTAGAGAAAAAGAAACCTAACAAATTTGTATATGTAAAAGGAGCAGTTGAATTAAGCAACATTATAGGCTCAGTTCTAGGCCTCGCAATCTTAGCTCCACAAGTAAGTCATGCCTTTATCCACCCTGCATTAAAAGCATTAGGTTTGGAACATAAAAAAGAAAAAGCTCCACAACAAAATACAAAAATCGATACAAAAGCCTAATATGTTTTTAATATCTCAATAGAACGATTAACTATCATTTCAGCCTTTAATTTTTTATTTTTTCTTTCTTTTTTAGGCAATTCAACTGGAGTAACAATTCCCCAATTAGAATTTATCGGCTGAAATTTTGTATGATTTTCATCAGAAATATATTGAGTTAACGCACCAAGCATGGTTTCTTTAGGTAATATTAAAAGTCCCTCGTTATTAATATATCTTGCCATATTAATACCTGCGAGCATGCCTGTTGCAATAGATTCTGTATAACCTTCAGTTCCTGTTAATTGTCCCGCAAAAAACAAATCTTTACGTTTTCTTGTTTGCAAAGACGGATTTAAGATTTTGGGAGAATTTATAAATGTGTTTCTATGCATTACTCCATATCTGACGATATTAACATTTTCCAACCCTGGAATTGATTGGAGTAACTCTTTTTGAGCTCCCCATTTCAAATTTGTTTGAAATCCAACCAAATTAAATAAAGTTTTAGCGGAATTATCTTGTCTTAATTGAACAACAGCATAATTTTCAATTCCTGTTCTTTTATCAACAAGTCCAACAGGTTTCATAGGTCCAAATCTTAAAGTATCAACCCCGCGAGATGCCAAAACTTCAATTGGCAAACAACTTTCAAAGAATTTTGCATTCTTTTCAAACTCTTTTAATTCAATCTTTGGAGCATTAATTAATATATTATAAAAATTTTCATACTCCTGTTTGTTCATCGGACAATTTATATACGAAGCCTCTCCTTTGTCATATCTGCTTGCCCAAAAAGCTTTATCAAAATTAATACTGTCTTTTTCAACAATAGGAGCAATAGCATCAAAGAAATGCAAATGCTCGCTTTGAGTAAATTCTTTGATAGAATCCGCCAACTTTTCAGATGTCAAAGGGCCTGAT
>USJT01000203.1 GCA_900555175.1 uncultured bacterium | reverse complement strand
AACATTCCACTTGCTAATGTGCTAAAAGATAACGGATATGAAGTTACCTGGCTTGTATCAGAAAAAGGGATTGATATAGTAAAAGATAACCCTGCCGTAAAAAATGCCGTTTTAATTCCTGTACAGAAATGGAAACAAGAAAGATTTTCAATCAAAAACTTTTTTGAATTTTTACAGATTTTAAAAAGTTTGAGGACCGAGAATTTTGATATAGCAATCGATACTCAAATGATGTTTAAAAGCATGATATGGATGAGATTATGCAAAGCTAAAAGAAAAATTTGTTATAAATATGGACGAGAATTTTCATACCTTGGCGGAAATGAGCGTATTGATCCAGCGCCAAATCCTAATTGGACAACTCATGCTGTGTTTCAACACATGCAATATGCAAAATACCTTGGGCTTAAAGGAACTGATAAAGTAAAATTTACGCTTCCGAAAACAAGTGAAGAAACAAAAGCTAAAGTAAATATATTATTGAAAAATCTCGACAAATCCAAACCAATGGTTGTAATTTGTCCTGCAACTACTTGGAGACTAAAACATTGGAACAAAGATAATTGGAAAGCTGTTGTAGATGCCATAAAAGATAAATGTTCACTTGTTTTTACGGGTACAAAAGCTGACAATGATTTAATAAAATACATAGGCGGAGATAATTTTATTAATCTTGCAGGTCAAACAACAATTAAAGATTTAATAGAAATTTTCTCACGTGCAACACTTGTGATGGCTCCTGATTCAGGCAGCGCGCACGTTGCAAGAGCGACAGAAATTCCTGCTGTTATCTCAATATTTTGCTGTACACCACCAACATCTTACGGACCTTTCGGAGATGACAAAAAGTATTTTGCAATAAACGGAAATTTAAAATGCCAGCCTTGTCACACAAGAAAATGTCCGCTTAAAGGAGAGGACGCGGAACAATGCGTAAATTATCCGCGACCTGAAGAAATTATAAATATTGTAAACAACGTATTACAAAACTCGCAACATAGTGTATAATAAAGGTATGAGTTTTTTCGATAACTTAAAAGATATATACAGAAAAGTCTCGGAAGTAGAAAATGCTGTTTATAACGGTAAACAGGATTATCTTGAAATATATGAACGTAACCTTCAACTGGAAAAAGAAATTGAAGAACGTACAAGAGAATTAAATATCGCAAATAAACGAATGCTTACATTGCAACATATTTGGGATATGATGAATGCTTCCCGCCCGTTACAAAGCGTTCTTGAAACTATTGTAAACAATATTCAGGGAGAACTCGGCTATCTTCACTGTAACATAATAAAAAAATGTGAAGATGAACGAGGAACCTTCTTAACAGTTCTTGCTCAATCCAATGACCCATCAATAAAAAGAGTAGATAAACTTTTAAAAACACCTATTCAAGCACGCAAACTTTTTTATAATACAGAAAGCATATATGCAAAAGCTGCTTCCGAAAGAAAAATCATGCTTACGCTTGATATTGGAGGAACTCTCAAATCCGTTGTACCTGATGTTTCTGACGATATAATTGATGAAATAGTTGACGGAAGCTCAAGCAAATCAATCATTACAGTTCCACTATATTCCAGAAACGTTCATTACGGGTGGTTTAACGTATTTTCATCAAGACGGGAATTAACGACAGGCGAAACATAATTTTTAACAATCTTTGCCCAGCAAATTGAAATGGCAATCACTATTGCGGATTTGTTTGAAGAAGTAAAAGCCCAAGCCGTAACAGATAGCCTCACAGGGCTTTATAACAGAAGATATTTTGAAGAATATCTAAAAAAAGAAGTAACCCGTGCACTTCGCCAAAACCAAGCATTTAGCATAATAGGTTTGGACTTGGATCATTTGAAACAAATAAATGACAAATACGGTCACGCATACGGGGATTTGGCAATAAAAACGGTTGCAAATGTTTTGAAAAGGAATGCTCGTTCAATCGATACGGCAGCAAGAATGGGCGGAGAAGAATTTAAAGTAATTCTCCCGGGCGTTGATTCAAAAGGTGCAATGATTGCCGCAGAAAGAATAAGAAAAGCATTAGAAGAAGAACAGCTTGATACAATCGGGCATATTACGGCAAGTATCGGGGTTGCAACATTTCTTGAACATTCAGATAATATTGAAGATATTTTAGACTTGACCGATCAGGCTATGTATCAATCAAAAAGAAACGGAAGAAATCAAGTTACTCTGGCAAAACCTATTACTGAAACCAGCTGGCAAGAAATCGCTGTTAATACATTTATGGATATTTTATCCAAACATAATATTCCGCTTGACAAAGAATTGTCAGATGAGCTTAAAGAGAAATTACAAGTTCCGAAAAATGAAGTCCACAAAGAAGCTCTATACACAGTTGCAGATATGCTAACTCAAACTTACAATCCTTTGCATCACACAGGAGTGATGAAATCAAAAGTTTTACTTGCCGTAAGTCTTGCAAAAAGATTTGACCTATCCAAAGATGATATCGACAAATTAAGAATTGCAATGCTTTTATATGATATCGGAAACCTGATGCTTCCTGTTGAACTTTTACAAAAAACAACTCCACTGACAGAAGAAGAAAGAAATCATATAAAAGAACATCCGCTTATTGCCGCAAGAGAAATTTTACAGCCGATAAGCTATATTCAAGATATTCTTCCGATAATCGAACACCACCACGAAAATTGGGACGGAAGCGGTTATCCGTCAAAGATTTCAGGGGAAGAAATTCCGATGACATCACAAATTATACTTATTGTTGATGCCTATTTTGCACTCACTGAACCAAGAACTTACAGAGCTGAACTGACACCGAAGCAGGCAATTGAAATTATCAAGAAAGATGCGGGCAAAAAATGGAATTCAGCTTTGGTAGAAGAATTTATTTCACTTATTGACCACGATATATAATGAACGAAAAATCACTTATACAAATAATTAAATCAACACTAAATTCCGAATATATAGGAGATGATTGCGCCTATCTTAAAGATTTAGGAATTGTTATAACACAAGACAGCTTAGTTGAAGATATACATTTTAAACGCGAATTTATCACCCCGTTTCAATTAGGCTACAAAACAGCAATGGTAAATATCAGCGATGTATGCTCATCAGGTGCAAAACCAATGTATATGACAATATCTCTATCGTTACCGAATTCTG
>USJT01000202.1 GCA_900555175.1 uncultured bacterium | reverse complement strand
TGCTTGGAAGGCAGGTACTCTAGCCATTGAGTTACTTCCGCATATCTCTAATATAATATAAAAAAAAATTTTTGCAATAGCTAAAACTAAAAAATCTAATACTTTAGGATTAGCTCATTTTTGTTAGTTTTTATGTATAAAAGTTATTCTTACGAGTGGTGAAAACCATTGAAAAAAGCGTTATTATAATATATGTAAGCTTGTTATATCCAGGCACTTTTTCGGGGTTGCGACAAGATTTTTTCTTTTTGCGGTTTGGTTGAAAATATAACAAGCTTATTTCCTAAGATTTTCAAGCTCTATGTTAGATATGCAAAACTTGTTTGATTGATTTCAGACAAGTTTTTTTTATTGATATTAAATTGAAGAAACTCTTTTTTAGTGTTATCATAATTTAGTACAAATAAAAAAGGAGTTTTTATAATGTTAAAAGAAGTAAGAGCAAGTCATATTTTGGTAAAAACTGAAGATGAAGCAAAAAATTTGTTAGAGGAAATTAAAGCTGGAAAATCTTTTGCCGAAGCTGCTAAAGAACATTCTCTTTGCCCTTCCGGACGTGATGGCGGAGATTTAGGATTTTTTAAACGCGGAGTTATGGTAAAACCTTTTGAAGATGCTGCTTTTGCTTTGAAAAAGGTCGGAGATATTTCTGAACCTGTACAAACTCAATTCGGTTGGCATTTAATTCAAATGACAGGTATGATTGATGATTAGTGCTGTAAATAAAATTCGTGAATTTATGAAGGAACAAGGAGTTGAATATCTTCTTGTTAATGCGACAAACAAATATTTAGAAGAATATACTTCATTGGAAGAAAATTCTCGTTATGAATTGACTGATTTTTCAGGCTCAACCGGTGATGCGCTTGTGACTTTAGATAATGTTTATCTTTTTGTTGACGGGCGTTATCATATTCAGGCTGATTTAGAGGTTGATCATAAAATAGTTACTGTTGTGAAACTTCAAACAGGACAGATTTTTTTGCAAGAGCTTGTGAAAAAGATTCCTGAAGGTAAGACTCTTGGAATATTTTCAAAGAAAAATTCTCAAAAAAGAGTTGAGGTTTTGAAAGCTTTAGGAGTTGAACTTAAGTATTTTGATATTGATCCTTTAGATAAAAATATACCTTATGATAATTCAAACATTGTTCAGGTAGAGGGTGTTCCTGTTGAAGAAAAAATTAAGAATATAAATTTTGATGGAGCTGTTTTAATTACTGATTTGGAGGAAGTTTCTTATTTATTTAATTTAAGAGATTTTTCAAAAAATTATTCAAGTAAAATTAGAGGGAAAGCCGTTATTTTAGCAGGCAGAGCTCGCTTGCTAGATGATATTGATGATTTTGTTGAAAGTTATCAGGGAATATTTTTGTAGATAAATCTACTATTAATGCTTATGATTACGCATTAATCGGCGACAAGGTCAGAGTTTTGGCAGATAGCCCTATAAAGTTGATGAAATCGGTAAAAACTGACGATGAAATAAAACATTATATAGATGCTTTCAAACGTACAGATATGGCTGTTAAGGCAATTCGCTATTATATTGAAAATAACGATAATATTTCTGAGTTTGATATCGCTCAAGAATTGGAAAAACAATTTAGACATTTTGGCGCAAAAAGTTTGAGCTTTAAATCAATTGTTGCAAAGGATAAAAATTCTGCATTGGCACATTATTCAAAATGCTCTAAAGATGAAATCTTAAAAGACGGTTCTCTTGTTTTGATTGATTGCGGTGCGTATTATGAACAGGGACTTGCAACTGATATTACAAGAGTTTTTGTAAAAGGAACTCCTTCTGAATTGCAAAGGAGAGTTTATACAACTGTTTTGAAAATGTTTTTGAATGCTTATAATTCCAATTTGACAAACGGGTATGAAGTTGATGCTCTTGCAAGAAAAATATATTCTGAAAATGAAATTGACGGCTTTGTATTTAATCACGGCTTAGGTCATGGAATTGGTGTGAGTGTTCATGAGTATCCGCCAAATTTGAGCAAAAATGAAATGGCTAAAATTGAGATAAAAGATAATATGTGTTTTACAATTGAACCCGGTTTGTATAACGAAAATCATTTCGGTGTAAGACTTGAAAATTCTTGTTATATGAATAATGGGAAGAAAACATCTTTTGTTCACATGAATTATGAGAAAAAACTTATTGATTTTTCATTGCTCTCAGAACAGGAAAAAGAATGGCTTAAGGAATTTGAGGTCTTATAGATGCAAGAGATTACAAGCGTAAATAATAATCTTGTTAAAGAAACCGTAAAATTACAGCAAAAAAAATATAGAGATAAGGAAAATAAATTTTTGCTGGAAGGTAAAAAATGCGTTGAAGAAGCTTTTCATGCAGGACTTGAAATTGATTACGTATTTGTTCTTAAAGAAAAATTTGAAGAATATAAGTATCTTGAAGATAAATTAATTTTGACTGATGAAGCTGTTTTAAAAAAGATTTCAACAACAGATTCCGCACCTGAAGTTGTTGGTGTTGCCGTTAAAAAAATATATTCAATCAGAGATTTGAAAAACTTAAAAAAAGTTGTTTTACTTGAAAATATCAAAGATTTAGGCAATCTTGGAACAATTTTAAGAACGTCAACTGCATTTGGAGTTGATGCTATTATATTATACGGCAGTGAGTGCGCTGATATTTATAATCCAAAATGTGCGTTCATCTGTCGGAAATTTATGGAAAATCCCTGTTGTTTATATCAGTGATTATAGTGAATTAAAGAAAGAATTTAGCGGGTTTGAACGTGTTGCAACTTTGCCGAGAGCAAAGGAATACTTGAAAGATATTAAAGTAAAAGAACCTTTGCTTGTGATGTTTGGCTCTGAAGCTGACGGTTTGTCTGATGAGTTGATAAATTTTGCAACAAAAAGTGTAAAAATTGAAATGGCATCAAATGTTGAATCTTTGAATTTGTCAATTTCATGTGCAGTTATTTTATATAAATTGTTTGTATAAAAAATTTCTAAGCATTATAAAAATTATTTTTATAGTAAAATTAAATTATGGATGAAAAAGAGATATGGAGCAAAGCAAAAGAGGAGTTAGCCGAGACGGTTCCGACATTTAAAATGTGGATAGAACCTTTGGAACCTGTTTCTTTTGACGGTAATGTTTTAACTTTAATTACAGCTCATGCACTTGCCCCGC
>USJT01000201.1 GCA_900555175.1 uncultured bacterium | reverse complement strand
GATGGCGGTGTTTCTCCTGAAGCTACCGAATAAAGGTTTTATTCAAATAATTTATAATTTATTCCAAACAACTTATCTTTGTTTGCAATGCATGTTGCGCAAAATGAAGTTTCAAGAGTGTTGTGTCTTGCAAAATCTTTAAAATTAGAGCCGCAGCGGCCTCTGTGATCGTTTGCAAGAAACGGACAGGTATAAATTCCTTTTGAGGTTAAAATACGTCCGTATTCGCAGTCAAGGCTGTTCCATTCAAAGCTTTCAATATCTTTTGAAGGTTTGTTTTTGTCGTGATATAAATTAATTGTTAAATTGTTTTCTCTTGCTTCAAATTCGTTTTTTAGGCAAATTTTTTTAAATTCTTCTATTAAGACATTTTTATCTTCATTATAATAATTTGTAATACATAAAATTGGATTAAACCCGTATTTAGCAAGACTTTTTATAGCGTGAACAGTTTGTCTGTATGAGCCTCTGCCTCTTATGTCGTCATTTTTAACTTCGTTGTAATGATCGATGCTCAATTTAAAAATAATTTCAAAAGAACTTTCGTCTTCTACCCGTTTTAAAAATCGAACTTTTTTTTCATTAATAAAGGTTGCGTTTGTGAAAATACAAACATTTGTGCGTTTTAGGCATGTCCTTATAATAGAGTTAAAATCAGGGTGAGTCATTGGCTCTGCACCTGTTAAATATATACATTCTATATTTTCATGTTTTGTGTCTAAAAGAGCATTTTTAATGGTTTCTAGTGGAATGAAATCTTTGACATTTTTACTTAGCGGAAAATCTATGTAACAGTGTTTGCAGTGTTGATTGCAGTTTTTTTCTGTTAATTCGATAAAAAGATTGTTTAATTCCTTTAGTTTGCAGGCCGGTGTTTGAAAGATAGCATTTGTCATATAATTTTAACTCCTTTTTTAATTTAAAATAATTGTATTTTCTTAAATATTAAAAAGGAATTCTCCGACAGGGTAATTGTAATAAAATAAGTTGTAATTAATTTGTAAAATCTTGCGGTTTTTTATCTTCCAGCCATTTACTCATAATGTAGTGCTCATAGCTAAGTGCATAATTATATAAAGCATTTACAAGAATTCTTCCGCTTTCTGATTTCCCTATAATAAAAAAATCTCCTGATTTATTTTCGGCAAGCATTATTTCTTTGTGAACTATTTTATCAACGTTATTTTTCGGATTTTTGTAGATAACAAGTTTTATCCAGTCACATAGGATTTTTGTTCCTGTTGATGTTCCTGAAGTTATGTCATTATTTCTTGATTGTATATATTTTGAAAATTCGTTAAGTATCATATTTGTTATTCAAATGGGGTTGTTGCTGCAAAGCATATAATATCATTTATCCCGTTTCTTTTCAACTCTTTAATCATTTCTTCAAAGGTTGAACCTGTTGTACATATATCATCAATTAACAGAATAGTTTTTCCATGATATTGCGACAAATCAACTTGAAAAGCGTTGGAAAGATTTTTTACACGTTCATTGCGTTTTAGTTTATATTGTGGCTTTGTATCTTTTATTCTTTTTATCAAATCTTTGTTAAGTGTGTTTGATGTTATTCTGCAAAATTCTTCTCCGACAAGGTTCATGTGATTGTATTTCCTTTTCTTTTCACGTTTTTTGAAGATTGGAACCGGTACAACTTCAAAATCATTCTTGTCAGTGATTCTTGAGAAATATTCTGCCATAAATTTTGCAAGATAATATGCCAAATCTTTTTGGTTATGGTATTTTAGACCTCTTATAAGTTTTTGCAAATTTTTTGAATAAACGCCTGCACAGTAGATATTTTTACCTTCGAGAACTCTGTTTACTTGAACAGGTAAAAAATCCATTTCTTCATAGCATTTAGAGCACATTTTTACAGCTTCTTTTGAACTTTTGCAAAAGTAGCATTTTTTCTTATATATCCAATCAAGCAGGTTTATAATACGTTGGAGCATATATTTTTATATCCTTATATATTAAGTTTATAACCGCCACCGTATATTGTTTCGATGTATTTTTTGCCGTCTGATATTTTGTCAATTTTGCTTCTTAAGTGTCTGATATGAACTCTAATTGTTTCAATATCATCGTCAGGAGAGTATCCCCAAACATCTTTTAAAAGTCTTGCAGATGAAACCATATTTCCATGATTTTGGAAAAGCAAATTAAATATTTCAAATTCAATTGGGGTTAATTTTGTTTGTTTATCTCCAATTTTTACACTGTATAATTCAGGTAATAAAGTTATATTCCCAAGTGTCAAAAGTTCTCTGGTTGAAGCGCTCTCAGGAATTTGTCGAGTTCTTTTTAAAAGAGCTCTTACTCTGACTTGTAATTCTTCCATTTCAAAAGGTTTTACAAGATAATCATCAACTCCGATATTAAACCCGTTAACTTTATCATTAATTTGAGAAAGTGCGGTCAACATTAAGATTGGTATATCTTTCGTGTCTTCGTTTTTTCTAATTCTTTGAGCAACCGTAAACCCGTCAACCTCAGGCATCATAACATCTAAAATGACAAGAGAAGGCAATTCCTGTTTACACAATGCAAACCCCTTAACCCCGTCAAAAGCCTGAATAACTTTATAACCGCATAACTCAAGATTAACTTTAATAAGTTCATTAATTGCTGAATCATCATCAATTACAAGAATTTTATTCATACTTGAATTTTATATTTAACAAAAAAAAAATACAACAATATTTGTTAAAATATATTAAAAAAAATAGCCTGTTTGAATGATACATTATAACTTATTTTTGGGCATATTTGTATGAAAAGATTTGTAAAAAAATATTTAAAAAGTGTAAATATTACAAATTTTTGAATTTTTATTGTAATATGGTAATTGTGTAAGTACAATTGTAGTAGAAATAAGTATACATTTATTAGATAGGAGGCACATGAATTGGCAGTAACTTCACCATTTACAGCGTTTAAGGAAAACGGTAAAAAAGAAATCCACTTAGGACAACACGTTTTAGCAGAATTTTTTGAATGTGATCCAAACACATTAAACAGTTTAGATAAGGTCGAAAAGTACATGGTGGATGCCGCCCTTGAATGTGGTGCTACTGTTGTTCAAAAATGTTTCCATATGTTTAACCCTTATGGAGTTTCAGGTGTAGTTATTATCTCTGAAAGCCATTTGGCAATTCACACTTGGCCTGAACTTGGTTA
>USJT01000200.1 GCA_900555175.1 uncultured bacterium | reverse complement strand
AAAATTTAATAAAAAATCAAACAGACAGCACGATTGAGGCTGTTTTTTAGTATTGAGATGTATGGGTCTTTTCTTGCACTTAAGTACTCTTTTCTTGCACTCTTTTGCACTCCATTTGCAAAATTTTAAAACCACATTAGGCTAAAATCAGCTTGGTGTTTGGAGTTAATCCTAGTGCAATAAAGTGCAAAAAAGTGCAATTTTATTTTTACTTGTAAATTGGGATGCCCAAAATTACCAATGAGATTGGAACATAAGACTTGACTTTCAATTTAATAAAAATAAAGAATATATCTATTGTGCTTGCAGTATTTTTATTTAAAATATATCTTAGAGGTTTATGTGAATAAAGAAAATGTTGAAATAAATTGTCATTATAGAGATGCAAAAAATCAGATTAAGTTTTTTTGCGATATAACATACAGACAAGGTATTGAATTTATCTTAACAGTGCATTCAAAAGAAGAAATTATACTAAATAATGGATGCTTTACTTGTTATGATGGAGCAAATAATAGATATATTTTAAACAATTTGCGACATGAAGATAATCCTAGAAATTTTTTTTATGATAAAAGATACTATTTTCAATCATTGATTATCGATACAAATAAACATTATATTGGTGAAAAAATACTTACTGACAACAAAGAAATCAAGTTTAAAACAATATATTTCACAATGCCATATATAAATACTTTTTTCTATAATATTGATTCTCTTTATACCGAAAATACTGCCGACAATAAGCCTTCTTTACAATACAATAAAAATTGTGATTTTACGCCAATTATTATAAATGGTTTTACTATTGAAATACTCTCTGGCTATAAATGTAGTAGTGGAAAACGGGGCTCAACTGGTGGATATTTTAATTTAATAAAATCTATAAAAATATCTTCCGATGAATACAGAGATTTGCCTGATTTTGTTGAAATAATAATAACATTAGCTAACTTTTTTTCAATATGTTTAAAGAGAAAAATTTTAATATCTAAAATTTGGAGTAATAAAAAGGATAACACTTTTAATTCTGATTTTGAAATTAAGACTTTTCAATACTATGTACTAAATAAAGATTATCATGATAATATTAGCCCTTTTAAGATACTTGCTACATATGCCTTATTAAAAGAAAATTTTGAAAATATTGTTAACAAGTATTTTCAAAGTAAGCAAGAGCCATATGAAACTTTTCCAGTTTTTTGTGATCTATATATGCGTTATAATGACGCTCCTGTTGAAATTTTACCTCAAATGAAGTTTTTACCATTAATGCAAGGTATAGAAGCGTATGTCGGAAGTTTGCCTTATAATCAATTAGCTAAAGTTCCTACTAAAAGTAAAAAAGCATTAAAAGAATTTAAGAATGAAAATGCTCATTTACCAAGAATTAATGAAATTGATTTTTGGCAACAATTACCATTTCAAATAAAAATTAATAATGCAATAGAAAATCTTAAAATTGAAAATATAATTAATTTTAAACTTGATGAAAAAAAGAACTACAAGTTAATAAATCAAATGGTTAAAATTAGGAATTATTATACACATTATGGGAAATTGCCTAAAATAGACAATGATGATTTCTACGATGCAATGGAGTATACCCAAATAATTTGTGAAATTTTAATTATGAAAAAACTAAACTTCACAGAAGAACAAATAAAAATAAGTTTATCAAATAATTATTACTATTTAAGACAATGGAATAATAAATATTGCTTTTTGAAAGAAGATAATATTATCCCAAAAGGGTTTGAAGATAAAATATACGTTGGGGAAGCTGATTGTTTTGTTAAGGATAAATATACAAAATATGCATTATTCTACAAACTAAATAAAAATAATAATCAAGTAGAGTTGTATGCTAAAAATCTATTTAAATATGGCAGAACACGCACGTTAATTGTTGATATTAAATTAACAGAAGAAGAAAAAAGTAAATTGGATAAGATTTTTCAACGTTGTTATAATAATTTTTTAGAATCTGAGAACCAACTTAAATATAGAAATGAGTTAAAGAACAAAAAAGAGGTTCATAGGACTTGACTTCTGTCTCAAAACGAGTGATGAATGTGTTGCACAAGGCATTACAAGAATTTTGAGACAATGGAAAACCAAGTTGAGACAATCAAATACACCCCTGAGAAGGCAAAACAAAATGCTCTTGCAAAACTTGATTTAATCCGCAAATGGCAGGAGTTTCGCCGTAAAGCAGTAAACAAACTTCAGGCAGACTATGATTTTGTTAAACTGCACAATAGTTCAGATTCTTACCTTTTCAGTGTTTTAGGGAAAATCTCACGAGGAAGCCTGCATCGTTGGAAAGCCAGTTTAGACGGAACAGAGGATTACACAAGGCTAATTCCTAATTATAAATACGTTTCTGTAAATGAATACAGAACTTGTCTAACGGATGAAGAAATCAAAATATTTATGGGCTTGCTACTGCACCCGAATAGAATTTGTATCGGCAAAGCAATCGCACTTACAAAATACAAGCTCAAAGAGCAAGATCAAAGTTTTATCCCTGCAGATATTACATTTAGACGCTACGCAAAATGGTTTAAGGACAATAATTATGACAAATGGGTGCTTGCTCGAGACGGTGAAAAAGCACTTTCAGACAAAGTCGAACCGTATATTAAAAGGGATGCGAGCCTGCTTGATGTCGGGGATATTTTAGTTGCAGACGGGCATAAGCTGGCGTTTCAAGTGATTAATCCGTTTACGGGCAAGCCTTGTCGAGCGACTTTGGTCGGATTTTTGGACTGGAAATCAACAGCACTGGTCGGTTATGAAATTATGCTTGAAGAAAACACCCAATGTATTGCAAGTGCCCTAAGAAACGCAATAATAAACCTTGATATGATACCTAAAATTGTCTATCAAGATAACGGCAGAGCATTTAGAGCAAAATACTTTACAGATGATAAAGGATTCGGAGAATTAGGCTTTTATGGGCTTTATGCAAAACTTGGGATTGAAACGGTATTTGCAAGACCATATAATGCAAGGTCAAAAGTTATTGAGAGGTTCTTCAAAGAATTTCAAGAAGGATTTGAAAAACTAATGCCAAGTTATGTAGGCTCGTCAATTATCAAGAAACCTGCATACTTAAAACGAAACGAAAAATTCCACTCCAACCTGCATAATGCCCTCTTGGTTGGCGGCGTTAAACGGGCAC
>USJT01000199.1 GCA_900555175.1 uncultured bacterium | reverse complement strand
AAATTTGTATTTCTTGTCGGAGGATTAGGGCTTAAAAATACGCCTGCAAATTCATCTTCAACAGTCTGATAAATCAAACTCAAAGTATAACGAAAATCTTTATTTTTAAAACCTTCAGGATTTTCAGACAAATTGAAAAACAATTCGTCAACATTATTCTTTTTAAATGAAAAATCAATATCTAATACTTTATTATCAGCCATAATCATCCTAATATTATTTGTAAAAAAGATGCCGTTGAAATTTGACGGCATCTTTTTGCGAATTAAGTTATTTAATCAAAGACTCACAATCCATTTCAGCAGGTTTTTTAATACCCATTAACTGAAGAATTGTCGGAGCCACGTTGCATAAAGCACCATCATCTTTCAACTGCATATCTTTAGGAGCATTGATAAGAGTGAACGGAACTTTATTTGTTGTGTGAGCTGTTTGAGGTTTTCCTGTATCAGGGTTAACCATAACTTCTGAGTTACCGTGATCAGCTGTCAACAACATAATTATATTATTTTTAATACAAGCATCAGCGATTTTGCCTACACATTCATCAACAGTGTGACATGCTTTTTCAGCTGCTTCTAAAACACCTGTATGACCAACCATATCAGGGTTTGCAAAGTTTACCAAAATAAATTCATATTCAGGATTTTCAATTGCTTTCAAAACATTTTCACAAACTTGAGGAGCACTCATTTCAGGTTGCATATCGTAAGTTGCAACTTTTGGTGACGGAACAAGAACTCTTGTTTCGTGAGGTTGAGGCTCATCAATACCACCGTTAAAGAAGAATGTTACGTGAGCATATTTTTCAGTTTCAGCAGTTCTAAACTGATGAATACCGTTAGCTTCCAAAACATCACCTAAAATATTTACAAGATGTTCTTTAGGGAATGCTACCGGGAATGTAAAATCTTCATTATAGCTTGTCATTGTGATGTAGCAAAGATTTTTAAGAACTTTCTTTCTTTCAAATCCATCAAAATCTTTAAAGTTAAGAGCTTTAGAGATTTCTCTTGCTCTATCAGGTCTAAAGTTAATGAAGATAATAGAATCATTATCATGAATTCTTGATTCTTCACCGCCTATAACTGTTGGAAGAACAAATTCATCATTATCGCCTCTTGCATAAGATGCTTTAACACCTTCACAAGCAGTTGCAGCATGTTCACCTTCGCCAAACAATAATGCGTTATAGCCTTTTTCAACTCTATCCCAACGATTATCACGATCCATTATGTAATAACGACCGATAATTGTTGCAACAGGAGGAAGTCCGTATTTTTTCAATTCATCTTCAACAGGTTGAATAAATGTGCAAGCACTTTGAGGCGGAGTATCACGGCCGTCTAAGAAAGCGTGAACATAAACTTTTTTCAAACCGTTATCAGCAGCCATTTTAATCAATGCTAAAAGGTGATCTAAAGAAGAGTGAACACCACCGGTTGATACAAGTCCGAAAATATGCAAAGCTGAATTGTTTTCCTTTGCATGGTTCATAGCCATCAAGAAGCGTTCATTTTTAAAGAAAGAACCGTCTTTAATAGCTCTATTAATTCTTGACAAGTCTTGGTGAACAACACGACCTGCACCTAAATTCAAGTGTCCTACTTCGCTATTACCCATTTGACCTTCAGGCAAACCAACATATTGACCGTCAGCGTGAATTGAAATTGTAGGATATTCTTTTTCTAATTTGTCAACATGAACAGGATGAGCTAATTTTGTAGCATCATATTCAGGGTGATTTTTGCTAATTCCCCAACCGTCCATAATACATAATAATACTCTCTGTGTCATAATTTATGTCCTCTATTTATATTTCCACACTTAAAAGAATTTTAGCAGGAACATAAACCAAAAACAAGGGGGAAACTAATCCAAAAAATTAATAAACAAT
Organism: uncultured bacterium; assembly: GCA_900555175.1. Lineage (GTDB taxonomy): Bacteria > Cyanobacteriota > Vampirovibrionia > Gastranaerophilales > Gastranaerophilaceae > Stercorousia. The sequence continues at coordinate 1,322 of USJT01000199.1, read as the reverse complement.
TTGTACGTAAACAGTTCTGGTACGGGCTTTATTGTCAAAATCGATTAAAACAATTTGCTGCCACTGACCTAACTGTAATGCACCATCGATTAAAGGCACCATTGTAGAATTTCCAATAATTGATGCTCTAACGTTACCGTCATGCCAAGTTTCATCGTGGTGATAAATTGCCTCTGCAGGGGCAAATTTTTCTAACGCTTCAGGTAAATCTACAAGCAACCCCGGTTCAAATTCAATATTTGTAACAGATACAGTACTTCCTGCGACATAAACATGAACAACTGCAGATTGCAAAGAATGACTATATACCGCATGTTTTACCTGCTGCGTAATATCAATAATATCAGAAAAACCTTGAGTATTTACTGTAAATTTATCATTAATAACCGTCATATAAAATTTTACTCCCTAACCATACATCTCATCAGCGTAAAAAACAAATTCCAAATGTCCAATAATTATTGTATCACCGTCTTTTATCCCTTTTTGAGATAATGCTTCAAATACCCCCATTCCCTTTAAAATATTTTGAAAACGAATTACCTGCTCAGTATTTCTCTCATCTGTAACACCTGCAATTCTCTCAATTTTACCGCCTTCAATTATAAAGGTATCTTTTGCAACTTTAAAAATTTCAAAAGCACTGTCATCGTTATAATAAGCACCCAAATCTTCTTCTACAACAATTTCAGTCTCAACTTTTGGGATTTCATCAACCTTATCTCCAACAAAATCAAGCAATTTTTCAACATTTTCGCCTGTAACTGCCGAAATTTCAAAAACATCTGATGCAACAGCTTTAAATTGATTTAAAAGTTCTTTTTTTCTGTCATCATCAATAGCATCAATTTTGTTCAAAACAACAATTTGATACAAGTTTGCCAAATGCTCAGAATGTTTTGCTAATTCAAGATTTATTTTTTTGTAATTTTCAAACGGATTTTCTTCGGTTGAATCGATTACGTGAAGCAAAAATCTACATCTTTCTACATGGCGAAGAAAATCAAAACCTAAACCGACACCATCTGATGCGCCTTCAATCAATCCGGGGATATCAGCAACAACATATCCATCTCCCGAGCGTTTTTTAACAACTCCTAAATTTGGAATTAAAGTTGTAAACGGATAATCAGCAATTTTTGGTTTTGCAGAACTTATACGGCTGATTAAAGTTGATTTTCCCGCATTTGGCATACCTAAAAGTCCGACATCAGCAATAAGTTTCAATTCCAAAAACAATTCACGTTCTATTGAAGGTTCACCAGGTTCACAAAATTGCGGTGCTCTTTTTTGGGCTGTTGCAAATCTTGCGTTGCCTCGTC